>JASHQP010000045.1 GCA_030039095.1 Streptosporangiaceae bacterium | reverse complement strand
GCGACATGGCGATGTGCAGCCTGCTGGGCGGGATGGCCCTGGCCAACGCGAAGCTCGGCGCGGTGCACGGCCTGGCCGGCGTGATCGGCGGAACCGCCGCGGTGCCGCACGGCGTGGCCTGCGCCGCGCTGCTGGCACCGGTGATCGAGGCCAACGTGCGCGCGCTCAGGTCGGCGCCGGACGGGCAGCCCGCCCTGGCCACGTACACCGAGATCGCGGGCATACTGACCGGCAACCCGGCCGCCGCCGTCGAAGACGGCATCGCCTGGATCCGGGACACGGTTGGTCTGCTCGAGATACCCCGCCTCGCCGCGTTCGGGCTAAAGACGCAAGAACTCGGCGACGTTGCCGCCAAGGCCGCCACGTCGAGCAGCATGCAGGGCAACCCGGTCGTGCTCAGCGACGACGACCTGCGCACGATCCTGCTCGACGCGATCTGAACAGGCGGCGCTGGAGACTGGCGGGATTGCTGCCGAGTTCGGCCTCGGCCGGGTGCTCGGCGTCGAGCCCCCGCCCGGCGGCCATCGCGGTGTCACCCGGCTGATCACCTCGGGTGTAACGTTCGTGGTCAAGCCCGAGTCGGACCCGGCTGCCGCCGAGCTCTACCGGTCCTCAACCTCGGCCGGCAGCCCGCACCGCACGGCGGGATGCCGGTCCAGGTAGGCCGGGCAGTCCAGAAACATCGCCTCAGCATTCATCTGTGCCCCCGTCGAGCCGTTCCCTGCGGCGGCGAAAACGCCCCCGACCAGAAGAGCGGCGGCCCGCGACGCTGATACAGGTCGCCACGGTCTGTGGGGAATCCTGTCGGCGCATACAGCTGACGCGTTACCCGACTCTGACGGGATTCCCCGTAAGCCGGGGCTGGCTCACTCGCCGGCGGAGAGGATCTTGCGCGGGTGGCCGCCGTCGACGTAGCCGAGGAACGGCGGGTAGATGTTGTAGCCGAGGAGTTCCTGGAGCCGCGGCGGCAGGGTCCTGGCCACGCTGCGCGGCACCGCGAGGCAGTGGTTCTCCTGCGGCCGCAGCCAGGCGACGACGTATTCCAGGATCACGCCGAGGCGCGGCCGGCCGGTGTCGTTGGCCCCGCCGCCGTGCACGAGGCTGCCGAGGTAGAACATGACCGAGCCCGGCGACATCGTGGCCGTCTGCACCGGGTCGCCGGGCGTGGGCTGGCGCCCCGGCTCCCAGAGGTGGCTGCCGGGGATGAACCTCGTCGCCCCGTTCTCGGCGGTGAACTCGTCCAGCGGCCACATCGTGTTGACGACCACCGGCGGGCCGGGCTGCGGCAGCGGGTACACCCCGTCGTCGCGGTGCAGGGCCTGGGCCTTCTCGCCGGGCCCGATGCGGATGCCGACCGGCGCGCTCAGCTGGTAGTGCCCGAGGACCTGGTCGAGCACCCCGAGCAGCAGCGGGTGCACGGCGGCGCGGTCGAACGTCCGGGTCTTGGCGAACAGGGCGTACACCCGCTGGGTGCCGAAGCCCTCGAACGCGTTGCGGCCGGTGGGCGTCGCCCGGAGCACCCGGCCGAGATCATCTCTGGCCGACCGGACGCCGGCGGCGCTCATCATGCCGGAGACGATCACGTAGCCGTCGTCGAGCAGCCGCCGCGCCACGTCCCCGCCGGCGGACGTCGCGGCTGGCATCGGGGCCATCACCACTCCCCGAGCCTACCGGCGCGGTGACAAGATGAAGAGGTGGCAGAAGAGCGGATCGAGGTCAAGCGCACGATCGCGGCCGGCCCGGCGGCCATCTTCCGGGTGCTGTGCGACCCGCAGGGGCACGTGGCCATCGACAGCTCCGGGATGCTGATGGACGCGACCGGCGACCCGGTGTCCGCGGTCGGCGACAGCTTCGTCGTGCACATGGACCGCGAGGCCCTGAACGACTACCCGGAACTCGGCGAGTACGACGTCACGGTCACGATCTGTGCGTTCGAGCCCGGCCGCGAGATCGCGTGGACGATCCTCGGCCAGATCCGCCCGCAGATCGGGCACGTGTACGGGTACACGCTCGAGCCGGGTGCCGACGGGACGGGCAGCACGGTCGTGACGTCGTACTACGACTGGTCCAGCATCGACGAGTCCTGGCGCAAGGCCGGGATCTTCCCGGTCATCCCGGAGAGCGCGCTGCGCGCCACCCTGGGCATCCTGGCCAGGACCGTCTCCCGCGGGTACCCGCGCTCGGCCTGATCACGGCGCGGTCGCCGTCGCGAACACGCGGTGCATGGCGTCCCAGTTCGCCAGCGACCGCCCGCCCTCGGCCTGCATGGAACGCATCCCCGCGTCATCGCCGGCGGCCGGTGCGGCCATGAACTCCTGCCACATCCGCAACTCGGCCTCGCGCCAGTCGGGCCGGTCCTGCACCCGCACGTCGGTGAAGCCGGCCGCTGGCAGATCCCGCGCGAGGTTCATCGCGCGGATCCGCGCCGGCGCCCGCTCGCCCGAAGCCCCGGCGGCTTCCCACCCGGTCAGGACCAGCCGCCCGCCGGCGGCCAGCACCCGGCGGAACTCGCGCAGCCCGGCGAGCGGGGGATCGGCGAACTGCACCGAATCCACACACATCAGCCCGTCCGCGACCCCATCCGGGAGCCCCGTGGCGGTCAGCGCCCCGGCCATGAACTCCGCCCGGCCAGCGGGCAGGAACGCGGCGCTGCCCACCCTGGCCTGCTCGAGAGCCACTTTGGAGAAGTCCACGCCCACCAGGCGCGCGTCGCTGCGCCGGGCGACCTCGATGCCGTAGCTGCCGAGCCCGCAGGCGGCGTCGACGAGCAGCCCGTCCGGCGGCAGCCGCAGCGCCTCGGTCACATCGGTAACTCCCGGCCAGGTCAGGGAGCCGCTCGACAGCATTCCCGGCGGCAGCCCGAGGGTACGGGCAACTATCGCGTTCCGGGTGGGTGACGCGAGCAGGCCGGCGTACCACTGGTCGAAGTAGTCAGCGCCGCGCGGCGCGGGCCGCTCTGATGTCATGCCCGTATTCTTCCCTGCTACCGTGACCCGGGTGACGCGACCCGGACCGGCAGCCTTCGTGCTCGCGTCGGGATCGGCCGGGCGGCTGAGCGTGCTGCGGGGCGCGGGGATCGACCCGGAGGTCGTGGTCAGCGGCGTCGACGAGACGACCGACGACCGCCTGGACATCGCGACGATCGTGGACCTGCTCGCCGAGCGCAAGGCGGCCGCCGTGGCCGCGCTGCGGCCGGACGCGCTCGTGCTCGGCTGCGACTCGATGCTCGACCTGGACGGGAGGGCGTTCGGCAAACCCGCCTCGCCCGAGTGTGCGACCGGGATGTGGGCCCGGCTGTCCGGGCGGGAGGGGACGCTGTACACCGGCCACTGCCTGATCGAGCCGGGTTCCGGCCGCCGGGTACGGGGCGTCGGCAAGACCGTGGTTCGGTTCGGGTACCCGAGCGACGCGGAGGTGGCCGCGTACGTGGCCAGCGGGGAGCCGATGAGAGTGGCGGGCGGCTTCACCATCGACGGTCTCGCGGCACCGTTCGTCGAGGGGATCGACGGCCACCCCAGCAACGTCATCGGGCTCTGCATGCCGCTGCTGCGGCGGATGCTCGCCGACCTCGGGCTGGCCATCACCGACCTGTGGCGGACTCCGCGCGGTGCAGGTTGATGATCGAGACGAAGTCGGGATCCGCGGTCAGCCCGAGCCGCGCCGCGCGCTCCGAGTGCACCCGCCCGGGCCAGGTCGCGAACATCCGGGCCACCGCCGGGTCCGGGACCCAGTCGATCAGCGCGCTCACCTCGGGCCCGGCTACCTGCTCCAGCGCCGCGGCCATGTCGCCGACGGAGATGGTGAGCGCGGGCAGGTTGACCGCGGTGCGGCCGCCCCACTCCTGGTCGGACGCCGTGGCGGCGCGGATCAGCCCGCCGATCGCCTTGGCCGGCGAGGCCAGCGCCACCTCGGTCGTGGGGTCCACCGGGACTGTCGCGCGCTGGCCGGCCAGCGGCTCGCGGATGATGCCGGACAGGAACCCGGACGCAGCGGCGTTGGGCCGCCCCGGGCGCACGGAGACCGTCATCAGCCGCAGCGACCGCCCGCGCAGGAACCCCTTGCGCGTGTAGTCGGCCATCAGCTGCTCGCCGATGAACTTCTGAATGCCGTAGCTGGTCTGCGGGTTCGGCAGGGTGTCATCCTCGACGACCGCCGGGAGCGCGTGCTCGTCCGAGCCGCCGAACACCGCGACCGAGCTCGAGTACACCACCACCGGGTTCGTCCCCGCGGCGCGGCAGGCCGCCAGCAGCGACTCGGTGGCCCGCAGGTTGGCGCGCATGCCGAGGTCGAAGTCGGCCTCGCACTCCCCGCTGACCGCCGCGGCGAGATGGAAGATCACGTCGGCTCCGGCCAGCGCGTGCCGGCCGGGTCGCCCGGGCTCGACCAGTTCGCCGAGGTCACCCTGGATCGCGGTCACCCGCCCGTCTGCGGCCAGATCCGGGGGAGCCGCCGCCTTGTCGACGAGCGTCACCTGGGATACCGGGCCCGCCTCGCCGCCGGCGACGGCCAGCGAGCCCGCTGCCAGGAGTTTCCGGGCCAGGCGCGACCCGACAAAGCCGGCTCCGCCGGTGATCACCACGTTCACTGGTCCGATCCCGCCTCGTCCGCTACGGGTGCGTCCGCTACGGGTGCGTCCGCTACGGATTCGTCCGGCAGGGGTTCCTCCGGCAGGGAGAGCGGCGGGCGGCTGATCGCCGGCATCACCGAGGTGAGCTCGGCACTGGCCCTGGCGACTTGCTGCCGTCTCTCGTGCTGCTCCTCGGCTCTCACCGTGGCGGCGTCCAGCCGCTCGCTCATCGCGGCAATCCGGCGTGCTCGCGCGTGCGCCTTGATAAGGCGGTCGGTCGCGTACAGGACCGGCACCACGACGACCACACAGGCGATGAGCAGGAAAAACACGATACTTCCTTCCTGAGTCCTTGGGCTGACCCTCGGTTTCCAGCGTATGCGAGGCCACGCATCATGCCCGGCCGGCGCGCGGCCGTCACGCCGGCCATGGGCGCAGCGATCCCAGGGATCGGGACGAGGAGCCCGGCAAACCAGTGACCGAAGTCCCTCCGGTGCGGGGCCATTCTGCTCTGCTGCGCCCACCTGGCCGGCGAGACGATCAGTGCAGCTAAAGAGACACCAATGCCGGACCGTCGGCCCGGCCAGATGCAAGGAGGGATCTCTGATGCGCAGAAGGACTTTCGACGCCCTCGTGTCCGTGGCCGGGCTGCTGCTGGCGGTTGTTCTCGCCGTCGGCGGCGGGCTGCTGCTGTGGGGGAATTCGTTCGTGAGCAACCAGGTCACCACCCAGCTGTCCGCTCAGAAGATCGTCTTCCCGACCAAGAGCAATCCGGAGTTCAAGGCGCTGCCGCCCGCTGACGCCGCGGCGATGGGGCAATACGCCGGGCAGCCGATGACGACCGGTGCCCAGGCCAAGGTCTACGCCGACAACTTCATCGCGTTCCACCTGTCGAAGATGGGCGGCACCTACTCGCAGCTGTCGGCCAAGTCGCTGGCCCAGCCGAACAACGCCAAGCTTGCCGCGCTGGTGGATACGGTGTTCAAGGGCACCACACTGCGGGGCATGCTGCTGAACGCGTACGCATTCTGGCAGATGGGCCAGATCATGCTCATCGCGGCGATCGTGGCCTTCATCGGGGCCGCGCTGTTCCTGATCCTGTCGGTTCTCGGATTCCTGCACGGGCGCCGGGTGTCGCCGGCCACCGAGGTTCTGCCCGGCCGGGCTGGTGACAAGACGGCGAGCAAGGCCTGAACACCTGCGCAACAGCACTCCCGAACCGCGACAACCGGGCGGCCCTCCTGCGGGAGGGCCGCCCCACCTCGGGCAGGGGCGGGAGTGGTTGCATAGGGAACACGCCCAGCAGCCGACCGGACCGGGGACCGAGATGACGACCACGCAGGCGCCCACGCTGACCGACGCCGAGGCCGGGACGCTGGACAGCTACTGGCGGGCGGCCAACTACCTTTCCGTCGGCCAGATCTACCTCATGGACAACCCGCTGCTGACCGAGCCGCTGCGGCCGGAGCACATCAAGCCGCGGCTGCTCGGGCACTGGGGCACGACCCCGGGCCTCAACCTCATCTACGCTCACCTGAACCGGGTGATCCGCAACTGGGACCTGGACATGATCTTCATCACCGGTCCCGGGCACGGTGGGCCAGCGGTGGTGGCCAACGCGTGGCTGGAAGGCACCTACACCGAGCTGTACCCGCACATCACCCGGGACGCGGCGGGTATGCAGCGGCTGTTCCGCCAGTTCTCTTTCCCCGGCGGTATCCCGTCTCATGCCGCCCCGGAGACCCCTGGGTCGATTCACGAGGGCGGTGAGCTCGGGTACGCTCTCGCGCACGCGTACGGAGCGGTGTTCGACAACCCGGATCTGATCGCCGCGTGCGTGGTCGGGGACGGCGAGGCGGAAACCGGGCCGCTGGCCACCTCGTGGCATTCCAACAAGTTCCTCGACCCGGTCACCGACGGGGCTGTGCTGCCGATCTTGCACCTGAACGGGTACAAGATAGCCAATCCGACCGTGCTGGCCCGCATCCCCGAAGCCGAGCTTGTCTCGCTGCTCGAGGGCTACGGGCATCATGTCCGCATCGTGGCCGGGGACGACCCGCCGCAGGTGCACCAGCAGTTCGCTGCCGCCCTGGACGCCTGCGTGCAGGAGATCCACGCCATCCAGCAGCACGCACGCGACTCGGGCGACGCAACAAGGCCCAAGTGGCCGATGATCGTGCTGCGCACCCCGAAGGGCTGGACCGGGCCGAAGATGGTCGACGGGGTCCGGGTGGAAGGCACGTGGCGGGCGCACCAGGTGCCCCTCGCCGAGGTACGTACGAACCCAGAGCACCTGCGGCTGCTGGAGGAGTGGATGCGCTCCTACCGGCCCGGCGAGCTGTTCGGGCCGGACGGGGCACCGATCCCGGAGCTGGCCGCGCTGCCACCGCGGGACTACCGGCGGATGAGCGCCAACCCGCACTCCAACGGGGGCTTGCTGCTGCGCGAGCTCAATCTGCCGGAATTCCGGAACTACGCCGTCGAGGTACCCAGGCCGGGCGCCACCTTCACCGAGGGCACCCGCGTGCTCGGCCGGTGGCTGCGCGACGTGATCGCGGCCAACCCGGCCAGCTTCCGGTTGTTCGGCCCGGACGAGACCGCCTCCAACCGGCTGCAGGACGTGTTCGACGTGACCGACCGGCAGTTCGACGGGGAGATCCGCCCCGGAGACGATCACCTGGCCCCGGCGGGCCGGGTGATGGAGGCGCTCAGCGAGCACCTGTGCGAGGGCTGGCTGGAGGGTTACCTGCTCACCGGCAGGCACGGGCTGTTCAACTGCTACGAGGCGTTCATCCACATCGTCGACTCGATGTTCAACCAGCACGCCAAGTGGCTCAAGGTCAGCCGGACCATCCCGTGGCGGCGGCCGATCGCCTCGCTGAACTACCTGCTGTCCTCGCTGGTATGGCGGCAGGACCACAACGGGTTCTCTCACCAGGACCCCGGGTTCATCGACCACGTGATGAACAAGAAGGCCGAGGTGATCCGGGTCTACCTGCCGCCGGACGCCAACTGCCTGCTGTCGGTCGCCGATCATTGCCTGCGGTCCCGCCACTACGTGAACGTGATCGTGGCCGGCAAGCAGCCTCAGCTGGACTGGCTGCCCATGGACGACGCGGTCATCCACTGCACCCGCGGCGCCGGGATCTGGGAGTGGGCCTCCAACGACGACGGCGGCGAACCAGACGTGGTCATGGCGTGCGCCGGGGACATCCCCACGCTGGAAACCCTGGCCGCCGTGTCGCTGCTGCGCGAGCATCTCCCGGAGCTGAAGGTCCGGGTCGTCAACGTGGTCGACCTGATGCGGCTGCAGCCGGAGACCGAGCACCCGCACGGCATGTCTGACGCGGAGTTCGACGCGCTGTTCACGAGCAGCCGGCCGGTGATCTTCGCCTACCACGGTTACCCGTGGCTGATCCACCGGCTCACCTACCGGCGGAACAATCACGCTGACTTGCACGTACGCGGGTACAAAGAGGAAGGCACCACCACCACGCCGTTCGACATGGTGATGCTGAACGACGCGGACCGCTACCATCTGGTCATCGACGTCATCGACCGGGTTCCGGGTCTGGCCTCACGGGCCGGCCACGTGCGGCAGCTGATGACCGACCAGCGAATCCGCGCCCGCGCCTGGACCCGGGCCGAAGGCGAGGACATTCCCGAGATCCGGGACTGGACATGGCCGTACTAGCTCCCGCCGCGTCCCGCGGCACCCGGATTACCGCCCGGCGCAGGTGACACGTTGCGCATTCTGGTGGTGAACGCCGGGTCGAGCAGCCTCAAGCTGCGGGTCCTCGGCGACGGGGACGAGATCGCCGGCACGGCGGACCTGCCCGCCCCGCGGGGCACCGCCGATCAGGCGGCCGTTGAAGCCGCCCTGGAGTCGTTCGGGCAGGTCGACGCCGCAGGCCACCGCATCGTGCACGGCGGCACCATCTTCAGGGCGCCCGTGGTGATCGATCCCGCCGTAAGGCAGCGGCTGGATGCGCTGACCGACCTGGCGCCGCTGCACCAGCCCAAGTCGCTCGCGGCGCTGGATGCCGTGCAGGCGGCGCTTCCCGGCGTGCCGGCCATCGCCTGCTTCGACACCGCGTTTCACGCCACCATCCCCGACTGCGCCGCGACCTTCGCCTTGCCTCCGGAGTGGCGGGAGCGCTGGGCCCTGCGCCGCTACGGGTTCCACGGCCTGTCCCACGCCTGGATCGCCCGCCGTGCCGCGGACCTGGCCGGCCTGACATGCGGGGACGCGCAGGGGCGCGGGGACGGGCAGGGGCGGCCGCGGCTGGTCAGCTGTCATCTGGGCGCCGGGGCGTCGCTGGCCGCCATCTCCGGCGGCCGGTCGGTGGACACCACGATGGGGTTCACCCCACTGGACGGCCTGGTCATGGCCACCCGGTCCGGTGCGGTCGACCCCGGCCTGGTGCTGTGGCTGGAACAGCACGCCGGGACACCCCCGGCCGAGCTGGCCGCCACCCTGGAATACCGGTCCGGGCTCTACGGCCTGGCCGGCACCGCGGACATGCGGCAGATCCTGGCCCGCGCTGCCGCCGGGGACCCTCGGGCCCTGCTGGCCCGCGACGTGTACCTGCACCGGCTGCGCGCCGGCATCGCCGCAATGGCCGCCGCCATGGGCGGCATCGACCTGCTGGCCTTCACCGGCGGCGTCGGCGAGAACTCGGCCGAGATCCGTGAGCGCGCCATGGACGGCCTGGGGTTCCTCGGCGTCACCAGCGAGCCGCGCCGCAACACGGCCGGCGCCGGCGACCGGCTCATCAGCCCCGATGGCGCGGCCGTCCAGGCGTTCGTCATCGCCGCCCGCGAGGACAAGCAGATCGCGGCGGAGGTGCGAGGCATCCTGCACGACATGTCTGCCGCAACGTGACCCGCCCAGCGTCTCGCGGGGCCGTTCCCGTGAGGGACTTATGACAGCAAGATCGGGACCAGAGTCCTCTTTCACCCAGCCGCCCGGCCTGATTCACTGCACGCATGTTCGTCGGCGACGAGGTGGTGCTGGACGTCAGCTTCGCTGCCGCCCGGGCCAGGCTGGCGGACCTCACCAGGAACGATCTCCTGCAAAGCGCGTCGGAAGACGCCTATGGTGAGGGCATCACGGGCCAGGCGCGCGTCGGCGCGCTGGGCCTGTACAAGGTGGTGCGGGTGCACGTGCGCCCGCTCGGCGAGGCCGGCGGCCACGTCGGCTTCGCTATCCGCTGGGAGGCATCCGGACCTGGTGGCATGCTTTTCCCATCCCTGGATGCCGACATCACGCTCGTCCCGGCGTCGGACCGGACTACGTTGCTGGTGCTGGCCGGTGTTTACCGGCCGCCGTTCGGCCCGCTCGGCACCGCGCTCGACCGCGCGGCCTTGCATCGCGTTGCCGCCGCGACCATCCGGAACTTTCTTGGCCGCCTGGCCACCGGCATTTCCGGCTCACCGGACGTGCCCCTAGCCGGGGGTGATGGCGGTCATGCTTCGCCGTTCGACGACGCAGGATCCGGTGGGAGGCCGGGCCCGGGCGGGGCGAAGGCATAGCCGCGAATATCGTGGATCGTCTCGTCCAGTTCCCGCACCGCCTCCGTGATGCGCTCGCGGGCCAGCTCGCTGGGCAAGTCGGCCGCGGCCTGAAGGCTGAGTCCGACCCGGAACAGGCTCTGGGCGACTCGGTCGAGCAGTTCCTGGTTACGGCGGGTATGCTCCTCGACGGCCGTGCGGGCCAGCTCCGCAAGGTCCTCCCGGCGCCGGGTCTGTGTTGCATCCCGGATCACCGCGAGAACGAAGTGGCCTGTCGCCGTCGGTACCGGGGTCAGGCTGATCTCCACCGGCAGTGTGGATCCGTCCTTGCGCAGCACGACCAGCCGGGCGCGATCGCCCATCGGCCTCGCCTGGGGAGCCCGCGCGTAGGCGGCACGGTACCCCTGGTGGGCTGCTCGCAAGGCGGGCGGAACGAGGGTCTCGACCGGGCGGCCGACCAGTTCGGTGTGCTCGTAGCCGAACATCTCCACGCACCGCCGGTTGGCCAGGACGATGCCGCCGTCATGGTCGGTCAGCACCAGCCCGTCGCCGAGCGCGTCGACGAGCTGCCACAGCACGGCCGGGGTGATGGCCCGGCTGGCCGCATCTGAAGGCGCGATCGGCGGCCGTGTGCTGCCCGGCCCTGGCCCGTCGGCGGAAGCGCTGCGCTCCGTCCGCGGCGTTCCGGCCGCGAGCGCCGCAGCCACCGTGGGATAGATCGAGACCAGCCGATCGATTCCTTCGATGCCGAGCACGCTGCGGACGACCGGTGCGGCGACCACGAGCCTCAGCTGCGTGCCGCTGACAACCGCGCGCTGGTAAGCCCGCGCGATCGCGTCCATGGCCGCGTGATCGCACGACGCGGTGGCGGTCATGTCGGCGACCAGCACGGCTGCCCCGCGGTTTATCAGCGACAGCAGTTGCTCGCGGAGCTGGGCAACGTTGGTCACGTCGACGTGCTCAGGCAAGCTCACGATCGCCTGCTGGCCCGACCACTGCACCGGAAACGGAGAGCTCATCGACAAGATCCTCTCCAGCGGTGACTGGCACGTGGCGCAGATTCTACGTCGATCAGCGCAGCCGCCGGACTCCTGGTCCCGCCGGTTCCGGTGACCCGTCGGCCGACACCGGCCGGAGGACTCAGGACCCGGTTGACATGGACCTCAGGCCCTAGTGCGCAGCATGTGACCCCGAAGCCAGTCCGGGGATCGGGCCAGGGGTTGTCCTCTCACCCGTCAGTCGTGGTGGTCTGGGCGGATGACCGTGACCGGGCAGTGCGCGTGGTGAACGCAGTACGTGCTGACCGAGCCGAGCAGCGCGTCGGCGAAGCCGCCGTACCCCCGGGAGCCCACCACGAGCAGATCGGCCCCTTCCGACGCCTCGACCAGGGCCAGCGCCGGATGCCGGGATACCACCCGGGTTTCCAGCCGGGCCGGGCGATCGGAGCCGAAGACGTCGTCGAGCGCCTGGTTCTGAGCCAGCTCGGCGGCATGGCCGAAGTCGATGTCGTCGGGAATGGCCGGCGCAAAGCCGAAGAACGCCGGGTAGTCCCAGCCGGTGACGACCTCCAGCGCGGCCCCGGTGAACTCGGCCTGCCTGGCGGCCCAGCGCAGGGCGTTCTTCGAGCCCTCCGAGTCGTCGACTCCGACCACGATGCGGTGCTGGTCGTCGGTTGATCCGCTCATCTCTCTCCTCAGGCCGCCTGGTTTCCGATGGTTGCGACCATGACGGCCTTGATCGTGGGCATCCGGTTGGCCGCCTGGTCGAAGACGACCGACTGCGGCGACTCGAACACCTCCTCGGTGACCTCGAGGGCCTCGAGCCCGCGCTTCTCGTAGATCTGCTGCCCGACCTCGGTGTCGCGGCTGTGCAGCGCGGGCAGGCAGTGCATGAACTTCACGCGCGGGTTGCCGGTGGCCGCCATGACGCCGGCGTTCACCTGGTAGCCGATGAGCTGGTCGATGCGGCTGTCCCACTCGCCGGCCGGCTCGCCCATGGACAGCCAGACGTCGGTGTAGAGGAAGTCGGCCCCACGAACCGCGGCAGGAACGTCATCGGTGATGGTTACCTTGCCGCCGGACCCGGCGGCCAGGCCCTTCGCTATCGCCTGGTTCCTGGGAGACGGCTGCAACGCGGCCGGAGCGCAGATCCGGGTGTCCATACCCAGCAGCCCGCCGGTGACCAGCAGCGAGTTCGCCGTGTTGTTCCGGCCGTCGCCCAGGTAGCAGAACGAGATCTCGTGCAGCGGCCTGGCCGCGTGGTCGCGCATCGTCAGCACGTCGGCCAGCATCTGGGTGGGGTGCCACGCGTCGGTGAGCCCGTTCCACACCGGCACCCCGGCGTTCGCGCCCAGAACCTCGACAGAGTCCTGGGAGAACCCCCGGTACTCGATGCCGTCGAACATGCGCCCCAGCACCCGCGCGGTGTCCTTGGCCGATTCCTTGTACCCGAGTTGTGACTCACCCGGCCCGATGTAGGTGACGTGGGCGCCTTCGTCGTGCGCGGCGACCTCGAAGGCGGACCTGGTCCTCGTCGAGGCCTTCTCGAAGATCAGCGCGATGTTCCGGCCGGCCAGCCGGTGCTCGCGGATGCCCAGCTGCTTGGCCCGGCGAAGCTGGTCACCGAGGTCCACCAGGTAAGTGAACTCCTGCCTGGTGAAGTCGATCTCCTTCAGCAGATTGCGTCCGTGCAGGTCCATCAGTTCTCCGTTTCGGTCAGGCCGGGTCGCGCTCGATCGGGCAGGTCATGCACCGCGGGCCGCCGCGGCCGCGGCCGAGCTCCTCGCCGGGCACGCTGATCACCTCGATGCCGTGCTTGCGCAGCATCGTGTTGGTGGCGACGTTGCGCTCGTAGCCCATGACGACTCCCGGCGCGACAGCGAGGTAGTTGGTGCCGTCGTCCCACTGCTCCCGCTCCGCCGCCCTGACGTCCTCGTCGGTCGTGAGCACGGTCACCTCGGCGACGTCCAGCGCCGCGGCGAGGGTGTCCCAGAGGCTGTGGTTGCGGATCACGGTGAGCCCGCCCTCATCGGCACCTGGTGTGACCGTCCAGGTGCGCAGCCTCCGGTCGAAGTAGGGGTAGAGCACGAACACGCCGCGGTCGATCATGGTCATCGCGGTGTCGAGGTGCATCATCGCGTGCGATTGCGGCAGCTCGACGGCGATCACCCGCGTGGCCTGGCCGCTGGCGAACAGGGCGCGGGCCAGGATCTCCACCGCCATCGGCGTGGTGCGCTCGCCCATGCCGATCATCACGGTGCCGTGGCCGATCGGGTGTACGTCCCCGCCCTCGACGCTGGCGGGCAGGTGATTGTCGTCGTCGTCGCCGTAGTAGGTGACGAAGTCGGCGCCGGCGAACATCGGATGATAGCGGTAGATCGCCCGCACGTGC
>JASHQP010000506.1 GCA_030039095.1 Streptosporangiaceae bacterium | reverse complement strand
GACACCCCCGCCCCCCACCGCCCGGCCGAGGACACCCCCGCCCCCAACCGCCAGGCCGAGGACACCCCCGCCCCCAACCGCCAGGCCGAGGACACCCCCGCCCCCGACCGGCCCGCCCCCGATGATCTTGTCGCAGCTGTGGTCAAGGTGCTGGCGGCGTGGGACTGGGATGAGCGGCCGGCCGGCGTCGTCACGATGCCCTCGCGGACCAGGCCTCAGCTCGTCGAGAGCCTGGGCCTGCGGATCGCGGAGATCGGCCGGATACCGCTCCTCGGCGCGCTCGGCTACCGGGCCGGCGTGCAGCCGTCCCGGTCAGCGGGCCGCCAGCACAACAGCGCCCAGCGGCTGGCCGCCGTGTGGCGCGAGCTCACCCTTCCCGAAGACGTCGCTGCCGCGGCGGGCCGGCTCGGGGGCCCGGTGCTGCTGGTCGACGACCTGGTCGACACCGGCTGGACGATGACCGTCGCGACCCGCCTGCTTCGCCAGGCCGGCGCCCCAGCTGTGCTGCCTCTCGCCCTCGCCATCACCGCTGGCTGACCGTTGTCGCCAGTCGCCGGCGCAGCAGAAGCAGCGCCGGGACCACGCCGGCCAGCGCGATGGCCGCAGCCACCCACCAGCCGCGCTCGAACGCCGACAGCCGCTGCGCCGCGGTGACCGGCGAGCCGAGGACGGCGACCAGGATGGCCACGCCGACGGCCAGCCCGATCTGCCGGATCATGTTGACCACCGCGGAGCCGGTGGCAAACGAGTGCGGTGGCAGCGACCCGGCGGCGGTGGCCATCATCGTCGGCAGGGTCAGCCCGACTCCGGCCCCGGTGAGCAGCATGCCGCCCAGGACCGAGCCAACGTAGTCGGGCTGCGCGCCGACGGCGGCCGCCCACCAGGCCAGGCCGGCGGCGAAGATGACCGAGCCAGCGGTGATGACGACCGCAGGCCCGAATCGCCGGATCAGCCGCCCGGCGATCAGGAACGAGCACAGCGGCACCATGATCGGCCCAGGAGCGATGGCCAGGCCCGCCTTCAGCGCCGACCAGTTCCAGTCGTTCTGCTCCCACAGCACGATCGACAGCAGCATGCTGCCGAACGAGGCCGAGAACAGCAGCGCCACCAGGGAGGCCCCGGAGAAACTCCGGACGCGCAGCAGAGCCGGCGAGACCAGCGGATTGTCGGACCGGGCGCAGTGCAGGACGAAGAGCCCGAGTGCGGCGGCGGCCACGGCCAGCGCCGCGAGCGTGCCAGGCGACTCCCATCCCCAGCTGTTCCCCTGCACCAGCCCGAACGTGACGGCAGCGACGCCCGCGGTCACGAGGACCGCACCGAGGGCGTCGGGACGGCGTACCGGATACCCCGGCACCCCGGGCAGCCTGCGCCAACCCACCACCAGCGCCGTCACGCCGATGGGCACGTTGACCAGGAACACCCACCGCCAGCTGGCGGTGACGAGCAGCCCGCCAACCACCGGGCCGAGCGCCGCGGCCAGGCCGCCCATCGCGGTCCAGGTCCGCACCGCGCCGCCGCGGCGCTCGGGCGGGTAGGAGGCCAGCACGAGGCCCAGCGAGGTCGGCGTGAGCAGGGCCGCGCCCGCGGCCTGGACCAGGCGGAAGGCGATCAGCATGGCCACGCCGTTGGCCGCGGCGCAGGCCGCTGAGGCCGCCGTGAAGATGGCGACACCGAGGAGGAACCCCCGGTCGCGGCGGTACCGGTCGGCGAGCCGGCCGAAGAACACGAGCAGCGCGGCGTAGGTGATCGCGTAGCCGTTCAGCACCCAGGACAGCTCGCCCAGGCTGGCGTGGCCGAAGTCGCGGGAGATATCCGGCAGGGCCACATTGACGATGAACAGGTCCAGGCTGGCCAGCACCACGCCAGCGCAGACAATGGCCAGCACCTGGCCGGGCGGTGTCGAGCGGGAGCGGGGCCCGGCGGGAGGTGCCGAGGTCTGGCTTAGCTGTTCCACAGTCAGTTACGGTACGGCACTGGCTTAGGTAATCACAAGCCAGGTGGCTACACTGCTACCTGTGGAGAACTCGACGGTGCGGCTGACCGGGCCGCTGGACCCGCGCGGCGGCTGGGCCGCGACCCGGTGCTCGATCGACCGGGCCATGCAGGTGGTCGGCACGCGCTCGGCGTTCCTGCTGCTGCGGGAGGCGTTCTACGGCACCACCCGGTTCGACGATTTTGCCGAGCGCGTGGGCATCAGCGAGCCAGTCGCCGCCACCCGGCTGCGGGAACTGGTCGATGACGGTCTGCTGGAACGCGAGCCGTACCGCGAGCCGGGCAAGCGCACCCGGATGCAGTACCGGCTGACCGACAAGGGCGCGGAACTGTTCCCGGTGCTGGCCGCGCTGATGCAGTGGGGAGATCGCTGGCTGGACCCATCCGGAGTGGAACTGCGGCACCGGGGCTGCGGCGCGCCGGTCCGCTGCGAGCTGCGCTGCTCGGACGGACATCAGCTCGAGGTCTCCGATCTTGACCTGGTCGCCAGGCGTCCTGGCGAGATTCGGCGTCACCAGCCGGACTTATCCGCGGCCTCCCGGGGTTGGCACGGCTAGACGTCAACAAAACTGGGAGTTCTCAAATGCAGACCAGAAAGATCGGCCAGGTCAGCGTCGGCGCCATCGGTCTGGGCGGCATGCCCATGTCCATCGAGGGCCGGCCGGACGAGGCGCGTTCGATCAGGACCATTCACGCGGCGCTGGACGCGGGGGTGACGCTGATCGACACCGCCGACGCGTATCACCTGCACGCGGGCGAGACCGGGCACAACGAGCGGCTGATCGCGAAGGCACTGGCGAGCTACGCCGGAGACGCCAGCGACCTGCTCGTCGCCACCAAGGGCGGCCACGTCAGGCCGGGCGACGGCTCGTGGACCGTGGACGGCTCCCCCGCGCACCTGCGGGCGGCGGCGGAGGCATCGCTGAAGGCGCTCGGCGTGGACGCGATCGGCCTCTACCAGTACCACCGGC
This sequence comes from Streptosporangiaceae bacterium, assembly GCA_030039095.1. The sequence continues at coordinate 10,926 of JASHQP010000506.1, read as the reverse complement.
CGGACCCGAAGGTCCCGTACGCCGAGTCGGTGGGCGTGCTGAAGGAACTGCTCGACGCCGGGAAGATCCGGATGGCGGGCATCTCCAACGCCACCATCGAGCAGATCGACATCGCGGTCCAGGTGCTCGGCGAGGGGAACCTGGCCAGCGTGCAGAACCAGTTCTCGCCCGCGTTCCGGTCCAGTGAGCCCGAACTGCGGCACGCCGCCGAACTCGGCGTCGCGTTCCTGCCGTGGAGCCCACTCGGCGGGATCAGCCGCGCCGGGCGGCTTGGAGCACGGCACGTCGCGTTCCAGGAAGTCGGGGACGTCCACGGCGTCTCGCCGCAGCAGGTCGCGCTGGCCTGGATGCTGGCCAAGGCGCCCGTGGTGATCCCGATCCCGGGCGCCAGCCGCCCCGAGTCGATCACCGACTCGGCCCAGGCCTCCGACCTGGTGCTCTCGGCCAGCGAGCTGGCCCGTCTCGACGCCGCCTGATCCGCACCGCCCGGCACCACCGGCACCACCGGCACCACCGGCACCTGAGGCCACCAGCCGCAGCCGATGAATGTACCAAAAGACGGCCTGGAACCCGTCGGATGGTACATTCATCGGCGCTCCCCGGCGCCGCGGGCGCAGCGCCGCGGTTCAGGGCGTGGCTACTGTGACGGGAGCTTCGGGTGAGACAGCCTCGGCCTCGGCCTCGCGGATGCCGTACCTGGCGTACAGGTGGCGCAGCGGTCTGGGCGCCCACCAGTTGACCGGGCCGAGCAGTCGCATGACAGCGGGCACCAGCAGCACCCGCACGACCGTCGCGTCCACGACCAGCGCGACGATCATCCCGACACCCATCAGCTTGATGAACGTGACCCCGGAGGCGGAGAACGCGCCGACGACGATGACCAGCAGCAGGGCCAGGCTCGTGATCAGCCCCCCGGTGCGCTGCAGCCCGCTCGCCACCGCGGCCGTGTTGTCGCCGGTGACGTCGTAGCGCTCGCGAATCCGGGACAGCAGGAACACCTCGTAGTCCATGGACAGCCCGAACATGATCGCGAACATCAGGATCGGCATCGTCGGCTCGATCGTGCCGTTGGGCGTGAACTGCAGCGCCCAAGACAGGTGGCCCTCCTGGAAGATCCACACCACGACCCCGTACATCGCCGAGAGCGACAGTGCGTTCATCGCGATCGCCTTGACCGGCAGCACCACCGACCCGAACGCGAGGAACAGCAGCAGGAACGTGGCCCCCGCCACCACCAGCGCCATCCACGGCAGCACGCTCCCGAGGCCGGACAGCTCGTCCACGAGCTGCGCGCTCTGCCCGCCCACGTAGGCGTGCGCCCCGGCCGGCGGCGCAACGTCCCTGACCTGCCCCACGATCGCGCGCGCCTGCGGTGAGTAAGGATTCGGGCCATAACGCATATCGACGCGCGCGATGTCGCCGTGTAGGCCGGTCACCTGAGCCGCGATCACGCCGGGGACGCGGTCGAGCCGGCCGACGTATGCGGCGAGAGCGGCCTCCCTCGCGGGCGAGCCTGCCACCGGGCCGGCGAACTGCACGACGGACTCGACCGGGGCGGTCGGGTTCCCGGGGAAGTCCCGGTTGAGCGCCTCGGTGACCAGCCGCGGCTGGGAGCTGGCCGGAAGGTCGGTGGCGTCGGCGCCACCCCACGTCACCCGCAGGAACGGCGAGCCGAGCGCCAGCAGCACGACCACGATCGGCACCGCGTAGAGCACGGGGCGGCGCATGACGCTGCTCGCGATCCGGTACCAGGTGCCGGTGCCTTCCGCCGTCGGCGGCCTGCGCACGGTCCGCCGGATCCGCAGCGCGTTCACGTTCCGCCCGAAGACCGCGAGCAGCGCGGGCATCACGGTCAGCGCGGCCAGCATGTCGACCAGCACGGTGGCCACGCCGCCGTAGCCCATAGAGCGCAGGAAGGTCTCGGGGAACAGCATGAGGCTGGCCAGCGCCATCGCGACGGTGATGCCGGACACCGCCACAGTGCGGCCCGCAGTCGCGACCGTGCGCGCGACGGCGTCCGGCACCGTCTCCTGGCGGTGCAGCTCCTCGCGGAACCTGCTGACCATGAAGAGCCCGTAGTCGATGCCCAGCCCAAGGCCCAGGATCGTGGTGATGTTGACGGAGTAGATCGAGACGGTGGTGACCAGAGAGAGCAGCCGCAGCACGGTGAAGGACCCGAGGATCGCGACGCCGCCGATCGCCAGCGGCAGGCTGGCCGCCGCCAGGCTGCCGAAGATGATCAGCATCACGATCAGCAGCACCGGCATGGAGAAGGCCTCGGCCCGGCCGATGTCGGAAGTGACCTGCTTGCTGATCGCCTCGTTGGTGGGCACGAGCCCGCCCACCTGGGTACGCAGGCCGGGCGTCTCGAGGCTGCCCTTGATCGCGTCGTAGTTGGCCTGCCGCGCGCCGTCGCTCCCTCCGGCCAGCTCGAGCACCGCGTAGGTTGCCCGCCCGCTGGCGCTGACGAACTCCGGCGACCCGGTGGACCAGTACGTCGCTGTGGATTCGACGCGGCTGGTCGGCAGCCCCGCGAGCACGTGGGTCACGGCCGCGTGGAAGGCCGGCGAGCGCACGCTCGTCGTCGGGCTCGAGTACAGCACCACGACGTCGCCGGCATCCCGGCCGAACGCGGCCGTTGCCAGGTTCGCCGACCGCTGGCTCTGGCTGTCTGGCGGGGTGAACCCGCCCGACGACTGCAGCTTCCCGAAGACTCCCGTGCCCCAGGCGGCCGCGAACGCCACCACGATCAGCGCGATTACCAGAACCAGCCGCCTGCGCCGGTATACGAGGCGCCCCCAGCCGTCGAACATCGGTTCCTCCGCGAGCTCGACTAACGATCATCACATTGTGAACAGTGTTAACTGCGAATGGTGTTAACTTCGCATACGCAGTTAACAAGTGTCAAGCGCTATTACCGGCGGCGGGTACCTCGGAACGGGCGCCACCTGGCGGGCGGGGCGGCGGCACCTGACGGGCGGGGCGGCGGCACCTGACGGGCGGCGGGGCGGCTCCCCGTCAACGGGGTAAGGCGTCAGTTCTATGCGCTGACGTGTTACCCCGCTCTGAAAGGTTTCCCCGTTGTCGGCGGCTAATGGCGGACCTCGGCCACGGCCACCGGCCTGTGCCGGGCCCTGGACAGCTCGCACGCTTCCGCGACGTAGAGCGCCTCCAGAGCATCGCTCATCGTGCAGGAGCTCTGGCCGCCGTGCTCAGCGAGGTCGATGAACGCCGCGAGCTCGGCCCGGTAGGCGTCGGCGAACCGGTCGGTGAAGCTGGCGTACGGCACGCCGGGGGGAAACGTCGAGCCCGGCTCGGCCGACCGGAGCGGCAACCGCTCGTCGATCCCGGCGCAGATGCTGCCGGAGGAGCCGAGCACCTCGAGCCGCACGTCGTGGCCTGCGCCGTTGTAGCGGGCGTTGGAGACGACGGCCAGGCTGTCGTCGTCGAGCGTCAGCACCGCGGCCATCGTGTCCACGTCGCCGGCCGCGCGGAAAAAGTCGGCGCCGCGGTTGGCGCCCACCGCGTAGGCTTCGCGCACCTCGCGGCCGGTCACCCAGCGGATCACGTCGAAGTCGTGTACCCCGCAGTCCCGGAACAGCCCGCCCGAGGTCTGGATGTACGCCGGGGCGGGTGGCGCCGGGTCCAGCGTGGTCGCCCGCAGCGTGTGCACCCAGCCGAGCGACCCGGACCGGACCGCTTCGCGTGCGGCCAGGTAGCCGGCGTCGAACCGGCGCTGGAACCCGACCTGCACGGAGGCCGCGGCGCCGCCGACCCGCTCGAGCACCTCCCGCGTGCTGTCGATGTCCGGCGCGACGGGCTTCTCGCAGAACACCGGCAGCCCTTCCTCGGTTCCCGCAACGATGAGCCCGGGGTGGGCCTGGGTCGGCGCCGCGATCACGAGCGCGTCGAGCCCCTGGCGGAGCAAGTGCTCCGGCGAATCGGCGGCCTCGAGCCCCAGCTGCCGGGCGACCTCGCTGGCCCGTGCGGGGTCGGCGTCCGCGATGACCACCGATTCGACGGCGGGGAGCCCGGAGAGGATCCGGGCGTGGAATGCCCCGATCCGCCCGGCTCCGGCAAGCCCGATCCGCATGGATTTGCCTCCGGCGTGGTTGGCTGACCTGGCTACTCATAGTTTGTGCCATCGGGAATCGTGGCAGAACAGTTAACGCTGTAAACGGTAAGATCGGCGGAATTGCTGGCGCAGCCAGCACGTGCTTCAGCTCCCGGAGGCCAGGTGGTTCAGGCACCGAGCCGCAGAGATCGCGTCCGCGCCGCGACCATGGCGGAAATCAAGCAGACGGCCCGGCGAATCCTGGTCGCCGAGGGGCCCGACGCCGTCACCCTGCGCGCGATCGCGCGCGAGATGGGGATGACCGCGCCGGCTCTCTACCGTTACTTCGGCAGCCACGAGGAACTGGTCAAGCACGTCATCGCCGACATCTTCACCGAGCTGGCAGGGGACATCCGCGCTGCGATCGCCGCCGCGGACGCCGAGTCCGGTGGTGACATGACGGTGAAGGTCCTCGCGGCCTGCTGGGAGTTCCGCCGCTGGTCGCTGGGCCACCCTCGGGAGTTCGGGCTGATCTTCGGCACCCCGCTGCCCGGCCTGCACGTGGAGACGGACGAGATCACCGCGGAGGGCGGCGGACAGTTCGGGAACACGTTCTTCGTCCTGATGATCGAGCTGTACCGCAAGCAGCCGTTCCCGGTGCCGCCGGACGACGAGATCGACGAAGGCCTGGCCGAGCAGCTGGAACGTTACCGGGACGGGCTCGGCCAGCTCGCCGCCGACCTGCCCATCGGGCTACTGCTGGTGTTCCTGCGATGCTGGGTACGGCTCTACGGGATCGTCAGCCTGGAGGTGTTCGGCCACCTGGGCTTCGCGCTCGACGACGCAAGGCCGATGTTCGAGCTCATGCTGGCGGAGATGGCGCCGATGGTCGGCCTGCAGTACCCGCCGCCCCCGGGCCGAACAGCGCCGTAAAGATCGCGGGCGGGCTAGCGTAAGGGCCGGCGGAAGACGGGCGGGCTAGCGTAAGCGCCGGCGGAAGAAAGGTGGACCAGTGCAGCGGAGCACCGAGCGGGAACGGCGGGCTGCCTGATGGCCGGGGCGCAAGCGCAGCAGGCAGCGTCCGGTGACCAGGTGGCAGTGTTCATCGACCTGGAGAACCTGGCGCTGGGCGCCGGGGAGGACCTGCCCGGCGAGGCCGACCCGATCCCGTACAAGGCGCTCGAGCGGCTGTGCCGCGACTACGGCAACACCTCGATCCGCCGCGCCTACGCCGACTGGTCGAAGCCCGAGTTCGGCCGCTACCAGCACAGCCTCGCGCAGAACGGGATCACCCTCATCCAGGTCACCAGGTTCGGGGCCCAGCAGAAGAACGCGGCCGACATCCTGATGGCCGTCGACGCCATGGAGGTGCTGATCACCCACCCGGATGTCGGCACGTTCCTGCTGGTCGCTGGGGACGGCGACTACTCGCCGCTGGTGCAGCGGCTGCGTGAGTTCGGGAAATGGGTGGTTGGGGTCGGCACCCGGGCCTCCTCCAGTTCCCGGCTGGTCGCGGTGTGCAACGAGTACAAGTACTGGGGGACGATCGTCGCCGCCGTCAACCCGGCGGTGCGGGCCGAGGTGGGCGCGAACTTCGACATCGCCGACGTGAAACGGCTGGTCGTCGCCGCCATGGAGGAATCACCGGACGACTCGGCCACCGGGTCATGGCTGAAGAGCAAGATGCTCGCGCTCGACCCGTCGTTCGACGAACGCAACTACGGGGCGAGCAGCTTCCGGGTCCTGCTCAGCCGGCTGCCGGACATCGTTCAGGTGAAGAAGGACCGCTCGTCGTCGGACATGCTGGTGGCGCTGGTGGTCGGCAAGCAGCCGGCCGAGCCCGCCAAGCCCCGCCAGCGGAAGCAGCCAGCCGCCAAGCAGCCAGCCGCCAAGCAGCCAGCATCCTGAGTCCTGAGGCAACAGTTCCGTCGCCGTTGAGCCAGGAACTGCCTCGTTTTCCCACCGGTCAGCAAAAAATGCGTAACGCACGGTCGGCAATACCGTAACGTCCCGCCTCTGAAAGCCGCGTTGGCGCCCGGCGCTGGTAGCGTGGAGAGCGGGTGATCATGTTGCGCATCATCGGCAAGGCCGCACCTATTGCGCTGCTGTGCGTCATATGCGGATTCACGGCGGGGTGCGCTGACGCGGTAGATGCGGCAGCGCACGCGGTTGCCCATGTTGCGGTAGCGAAAGGCAGCTCGAAACGGTTTTGCGCCTACGAGTTGTCGGTCCCGAGCTCGGCGCAGGCCGACGCGATTAACCACTACTGGACGCCCCTGGCCCGCAGCGCCGTGATGACCGTCAGCAAGGGAAAGATGGCCGTGACGGTCCCGAGGGAGCACCTCAGCCCGTCGCAGCGCCGGGCCCTGCGGCTGGCGGAGTGGGCCGAACGCACATTCTTGCCGAAACCAAAACTAGTATGCGTGCATATTCCTTCACGCGGGGCGCCATCACACGCCGGCGCGACGGCGACGTCGTCCAAATAGAGATCCACTTTCGGCCCGGGCAGCCCACCTTATACGGCGTCAAGAACGCCAGCATCGCGCCATTATCGATAGTCGCAGGGCGGCCGAGCTGGTGCATTGCCATGCAGGCGATGAGTCCAATCCAGGCGTGGATCCGGCTGCTGAGGACTGGCGACTGGCGGGCAATGCCCGGCAACGTCCGCGGGGCGTCAGGCACCTGTTCCCAGCGCCGCCGCGCCGGCCGCGCGCACCCGTCTCCGGCGCCGCCGCCCAGCCGCCCGCGCTAGTTCCGGCACCGCGCACGCCAGCCGGATGCAACCACCCTCGGCACCGCGCACCCCAGCCGCAGGCGCCCGCTCCCCCGGCCCCTGCACGGCCGTTCAAGGGTCCGATATTATGGGGCATTGTGACCGAAACCCCGCAGGTCCCACCCGGTGTCGACCCCACGAAGCCGAGCCCCGCCCGGATGTACGACTACGTGCTGGGCGGCAAGCACAATTTCCCGGTCGATCGCGAAGCCGCGGAGCGGGTCCGTGAGCGGGCTCCCGACCTGGAGGACGCGGCGTGGGTGAACCGCGCGTTCCATCAGCGTGCGGCCCGCTGGATGGCTGCCGAGCAGGGCGTGCGCCAGTTCGTCGACCTTGGCTCGGGCCTGCCCACGGAGGGCAACACGCACGAGACCGTGCAGCGCATCGCACCGGACGCGCACGTGGTCTACGTGGACATCGACCCGATGGTCCGGGCGTACGCCTGCGAGTTGCTCGCCCACGACGGGACCACCGCGGTCATCACCGCCGACCTGCGTGAGCCCGACACCATCCTGGATGACCCGGAACTGCGGCGGCTGATCGATTTCGGTGAGCCGGTGGGCCTGCTGATGACGGCGGTGCTGCACTTCGTCTCCGACGAGCGGGATCCGTGGGGACTGGTGGCCCGGTATGTCGCTGCGCTCGCACCCGGCAGTTACGTGGCGCTGTCACACGCGACCTACGATCGCCTCCCGCCCGCCCTCGTGCAGGCCAGCACCGACGTGTACGCGCAGTCGGGCGCCGACTGGCATCCGCGGCCGCGAGCCGAGGTCGAGCGGCTCTTCGCCGGCCTGGAGATCGAGCCGCCGTACAAGGGAGCGGACCCAGCCGTCACCCACCTCGGTGTCTGGGGCGCCGAAGATCCCGCCGCCGCGGACAGCGACGGCTCCCACTGGTGGTACGGCGCGGTCGCCCGCCGTCCGTGACGTGCGGGCCGCTGGTCAGCCGTCGGGCGGCTCGTCCGCGACCGCCAGCCGGTGGTAGGCCGGGGCCAGCAGGCTGGTCAGGTCCGTGTCACGAACCTGGATCCGCGGCGGCTCGAACGTGCGCAGCAGCAGGTCGGGCGCTGCCGCGGGCACCGGGGGCAGCGCCCGCAGCCGCTGCACGCTCATGCCCGGTGACCAGAAGTCCGCGACGCACTCGGCCAGCGGACGGTCGGTGACGTCGATGAGCGGCCGCGCGGGTTCGTCGTCCTCCCGCCCGGTCAGGCGCAGCGCGGCGAGCAGGTCGTCCCGGCCGCGGCCGCGCCAGGCCAGGATGCCGAACGGGTCGAGGTCGAAGGCCTCGGCCAGCACGTAGCAGACCGCGGCCAGGTGCTTGCACGGCACGCCCCAGTCCGGGCAGGAGCAGGACATGTCCAGGTCGCGCGCGGACCGGGGGAACAGCGGCGTGCCGCAGTCCGCGAACACATCCTCGATCTCCGGTGGCATCTCCCCGGCCAGCAGCTTGGCCCGGAACAGCGCCTGCGCGGCGAGCGCCCGCTCCACCTTGCGCCACTGCGGTATGGTCAGCGGCGTCACCTGGATCCGCACCGTGTACGGCTTCGGCCGCGACCCCTGCACCTGGGCGTTGACATACCCGCACGAGATCTCGAAGCCGATGACCTGACCGCGGCGGGCGTAGTTCCGGCCCCTGGCCAGCCGGCCGGTCATGCCGAACGACTCCAGCACGTCGATGAACCGGCGCGACCACCACTGCTCCCCGATGGAGCCGCGCTTGCTGCGCGCCTTGACGCCGCCTTCGACCTCGAGCGGCCGTGACGGCCCGAAGTCCTGCCAGCTCACGCTCCCTCCCCCGCTCGCCGGGATACCATCGGCTCGCTCATTCCGACACCGCCTCCGGCGACAGCCTCATGACCTGGCGCAGGTCGGCCGTTGACAGTTCGGTCAGCCAGCCTTCGCCGGTCCCGACGATCCGCTCGGCCAGCGCCTTCTTCTCCTCGATCATGGCATCGATCCGCTCCTCCAGCGTGCCGACGCAGACGAACTTGCGCACCTGCACGTCCTTTCGCTGGCCGATCCGGAACGCCCGGTCGGTGGCCTGCTCCTCCACCGCCGGGTTCCACCAGCGGTCGATGTGGATCACGTGGCTGGCCGCGGTCAGATTCAGCCCGGTGCCGCCCGCCTTCAGCGACAGCACGAACAGCCCGGGCTCGGCCGAGTCCTGGAACTCGGCCACCATCGCGTCGCGCTGCCGCTTCGACGTGCCGCCGTGCAGGTACAGCACCGGGCAGCCGAGCCTGCTCGCCAGGTACGGCTGCAGCATCCGGCCGAACTCCGCGTACTGGGTGAAGCACAGGGCCTTGTCGCCGTCGCTGATGACCTCGTCGCAGATCTCTTCGAGCCTGGCGAGCTTGCCGGACCGGCCGTCCAGCCGGGAGCCGTCGCCGAGCAGGTGCGCGGGATGGTTGCAGACCTGCTTGAGCTTGGCCATCGTCGCCAGCACCAGGCCGCGGCGCTCCATGCCCTCCCCCGCCGCCTCCGCCGCCTCGATCCTGGCCATCATGTCGCTGACCGTCGCCTGGTACAGCGACGCCTGCTCCGGCGTGAGGTTGCACCAGACCTTCATCTCCAGCTTGTCCGGCAGATCGGAGATGATCGTCTTGTCGGTCTTCAGCCGTCGCAGGATGAACGGGCCGGTGATCCGCTTCAGCCGGTCGGCGGCCTCCTCGTCGCCGTTGCGCTCGATCGGCACCGCGAACCTGGTGCGGAACCGCTCCGCCGGGCCGAGCAGCCCCGGCCGGACGAACTCCATGATCGACCAGAGGTCGCTGAGCCGGTTCTCGACCGGCGTGCCGGTCAGCGCGATCCGCGCCTGGGCAGGCAAGGCCCGCACCGCCCGGGCCTGCCGCGTCGCCGCGTTCTTGATGTTCTGCGCCTCGTCGCACACCACCCGCGCCCACTGAACCTCGCCCAGTGCCTCCTGATCCCGAGCGGCCAGCCCATACGTGGTGATCACCAGATCCGCCTCGTTCAGCGCAGCCGTCAGATCCTCGCCGCTCAACCGGTCCGCGCCATGGTGGACGTGCAGGTTCAGCTCGGGAGTGAACCGCTCGGCCTCTCGCTGCCAGTTCCCGACCAGCGACATCGGGCACACCACCAGGGCCGGAGATGTATTATCCTGCTTCGAGAGCAATGCAAGAGATGCTAGGGTCTGGGCGGTTTTACCCAATCCCATGTCATCTGCGAGTATTGCACCGAGGCCGAGGTCGCCGAGGAAGGACAGCCAGGCCAGGCCGCGTTCCTGGTAGGGACGCAGTTCTCCCTGGAACGACGCGGGGGTGGGGACCGGTGCGAGCCGGCGGTCCGCCTGGCCGGACAGGAGGTCGCCGAGCCAGCCGTCGGCGTCCACGCCGACCACCGGCAGGTCATCTTCCACGCCGCCGAGCCCGTCGACCAGCGCCTCGGCCGCGGTCATGGTGCCGGACCGGTCCTGGCTGCGCTCGAGGAACCTCAGTGCGGCCTGCAGGTGCCGGTCGTCGAGTTCCACCCACTGGCCGCGCAGCCGGACCAGGGGAACCTTCAGCCTGGCCAGCTCCTCGAGTTCTTCCGGGCTCAGCGCCTCGTCGCCGACCGCGAGGTCGTAGCGGAAGTCGACGAGGTCTCCCATGCCGAACTTCGACTCCGTGGCCGGGGCCGCGCCGGGCGCGCCGCGCGCCCTCGTGGTGATCTTGAGGCCCAGGCGCTTGCGGGCGCCGCCGACCCAGTCCGGCAGCAGCACGCCGAACCCGGCCCCGGCCAGCAGCGGGCCGGTCTGCTGCAGGAACCGCGCCGCTCCCTCGGTGTCGAGGCTCACCTCCTCCGGCGCTGGGGTACGCAGTTCGGCGTCGAGCTCGGCGAACAGCCGCGACGCGGTGCCCAGGCCGGCCAGCAGATCCTCTTCCGGGTGCTTGATCCCGGCCGCCGCCCAGCCGCCCGCCGATTCTCCCGACCAGATGTCCGCCGCGGGCAGCAGCAGGCTTGGGTCGTCGGTCGACTGCAGCGCGAGCTCGACCGTCCAGGTTGCGGCGTCCGGCCCGGCCGCCGGCTCGACCAGACGGAAGCAGGTGCGGACCGGCCCGGCCGGGGCCTGGGCCGCGGCGCGCCACGCGTCCAGCGCG
>JASHQP010000044.1 GCA_030039095.1 Streptosporangiaceae bacterium | reverse complement strand
CCGCGACCTTGCGGGCTTCACCGGGCTGGCGTTCCTGGCCGGCGCGGTGCTCGGCGGCGCGCTGGCCTGGATCGGCCCGCTCGGCTACCTCGCGATCACCGTGCCTGCGCTGGGCGGGCACTGGACCACCCCGTGGCTCTGGCCCGCCCGCCCGCCGCACGACCGCGGCGCCGCGATCTGCGCCGGGCTGGTCTTCGCCGCAGGGCTCGCGGTGGTCACCGTGCGTGGCGCCCGGGCCCGCTTCCGCTAAATGTCAGCCCCAACCCAAACCTCAGCAGCCACCGCAGCGATCCGGCCGTTCACGATCCCGGTCACCCCCGACGAGGAACTGGACGCGCTGCGGGCACGCATCAAGGCCAGCCGCTGGCCCGACCGGCATGCACACCAACATGGCCGGCGTGGTCCCCGCCGATGTCGCCGCTGCGCTCGCGCAGGATGTCCTGGGAGCCGGCGGCCCGCCGCCCTCGGGCCTGTCCGCTGAGGAGCAGCGCACGTACGAGCAGCTGAACTTCTTCTACACCAAGGGCATCGGCTATGGGGTCGAAATGATCACCCAGCCGCAGACGCCTTCGCCGGGCACCCCGTCGGCAACCTGACCCGAGACGAGGTCCTCGACAGCACCGAGCTGCGCGCGGCGTTCCGGTCACTGCGCTGGCCCGACTCCGGCGGCCGACCTCGTTAGTTCTTCAGGCCGCTGAACGCCACGCCCCTGATCAGGTGGCGCTGCGCGACCACGAACAGGATGAGCGTCGGGATCATGAAGATGAGCGACGCGGCCATCAGGTAGTTGTACGCGGTGAAGTGCGAGCTCTGGTACTGCTCCAGGCCCAGCGACAGCGTGAAGTCGGACTGGTTGTTGATGAAGATCAGCGGCCCGATGAACGCGGTCCAGCTGGTCAGGAACGTGAGGATCACGACCGTGATCAGCGGCCCGCGGGACAGCGGGACCACGATCTTGCGCAGCACCGTCCAGTTGCCGGCGCCGTCCAGCCGGGCCGCCTCGATGAGGGAGCGGGGCAGCGACCGGAAGAACTGCCGCAGCAGGAAGATCGCCAGTGCCGAGGAGAAGTACGGCGTCACGAACTGGGCGCCGAACGGCGGGACCAGCAGCGGCGTCAGCGACCCGATCCAGCCCAGGTGCCGGAAGATCACGTAGAGCGGGATCATGACCACGGGGAACGGCAGCATGATCAGCCCGAGCGACACGGCGAACATCGCCTCCCGGCCCCGCCATCGCATGATCGAGAACGCGTAGGCGGCCAGGACGCAGGCCACCAGCGTCCCGGCCACGGTGCAGGCCGAGACGAGGGTGCTGTTACCCAGATACCGCCAGAACGGTATGTAGGTGAGAGCCCTGGGATAGTTGGACCACTGTGGATGGGCCGGCCAGAGGCTGGGCGGGAACTTGAAGATGTCCGCGTTGGATTTCAGGGACCCGGTCAGCATCCAGAACAGCGGAACAAGGAAGATCACGGCGATGATGACCGAGGCCGTGTGCCTGGCGATCCGCGCGGCCAGCCGGCGCCAGCGGCGCAGGGCCGCGTCCCGCGCAGCGCGCGCGGCCACTCCTCCCTGGGCCTTGTGTTCTCGGGTCGTCACCGCCATGGCTAGTCTCCCGCGTGGCCGTAACGGCGGTTGAGGGCGAAGAACCCGCCCACCACCAGCAGCGAGAACACCAGCAGCAGGCACGCCATGGCCGCCGCCTTGCCCATGCTCAGGTACGTGAACGCGTTCTGGTAGAGGTACAGCGAGTAGAACAGGGTCGAGTTGACGGGCGCACCCAGGTCGAGCGGGCTGGCCACGAACGCCTGCTCGAACATCTGGGTGTAGAAGACCAGCCCGATTACCACGTTGTACAGCAGGACGGGGCTGAGCAGCGGGAACGTCACGTGGCGGAACTGGCCCCAGGCGCTCGCCCCGTCGACGGCGGCCGCGTCGTAGTAGTCCTGCGGTATCTCCTTGAGCGCGGCCAGGAAGACGATCATGATCTGGCCGACCGAGCCCCACAAGATGATCATGAGCAGGCTGATCTTGGCGGTGGCCGGGTCGTCGAGCCAGCCGAACGTCGGCAGGTGCACCAGGTGCAGTGCGCCGTTCAGCAGGCCGTAGTCCGGGTTCAGGATCCACACCCAGGCGATCACCATCGATACGACCGGCACGACCGCGGGGATGAAGATGGCGCTGCGGTAGAACGTGACCGCCCGGCCGGGCTTGTTCAGCAGCAGCGCCGTGCCCAGCCCCATCAGGATGCCGGCGGTGCCGCCGATCAGCGTGATGTACAGGGTGTTGCGCACCGACAGCCAGAACACCGGGTCACCGAACAGCGCACGGTAGTTGGCCATGCCGGTCCACTGCGGCGGCGTCAGCAGGTTGTAGCTGGTGAAGCTCCAGTACACGCACAGGCCGAGCGGGATGGCGACGAGGCAGATGACCCCGGCGGCCCACGGTGACAGGAACGGGAGCGCGGCGAGCACGCCCCGGCCCCGCACCGCGGGCCGCCGGCTGCGCGTGGTCTGGGTCACTGGGACAGGTTGGTCAGGCTGCTGAGCGCCTGGGACGGGGTCTGCTGACCGTAGATCGCCGCGTTCTGGGCCTGGCACAGCTTGGTGGCGTACTCGCTGGACGTCGCGAGCTGCGGCCACACGTGGACGTGGCTCGAGGCGCCGTTCTTGATGAAGAAGTCGAACCCGGCATTGTTCTCCAGCGGGAACGAGGGAACGGTCTTCAGCTGCGGCAGGTTCGCCACGAGGTTTGCGAACGTGGACGCGAGCTGCGCGTTCGTGGTCAGCCACGAGATGAAGTCGAAGGCCTGCTGCGGGTACTGGGCGCCCTTCGGGATCAGCTGCGGGTTGGTGTCGATGAAGCTGGTCCCGGTGTTCTGGGACTCGCCGGCCGGCGCCGGAAGCGGCGCGACGCCGATCGAGCTGGCCTCGCTCGGCACGTTCGACTCGATGTACTGCAGCGCCCACGGGCCGTCGTAGACCATCGCCAGCTTGCCGGACTCGAACGGATCCTGCGCGGTGAGGTAGGCGCCCGCGCTGCTCAGGAAGTTCGCGATGTTCTGGGCGCCGTACTGCTTCACGTAGCTGGCTTCCCAGGACAGCGCCGCGACGTTTGCCGAGGCGTCCGGCGTGATCTTGCCCGAGCTGGCGTCATACCACTGGCCGCCGAACAGCCAGCCATAGGTTTCCAGCGGGCAGACCTGGCCCTGGTCCGGGCCGGGCCAGTCCGGGGCGAAGCCGAGCTGCGTGATCTTCCCCCCGGAGGTCTTGGTCAGCTTCTTGGCGTCCGCGGCCAGCTGCTCGAGCGTGGTCGGGGGGTCGTTGGGGTTGAGCCCGGCTGCGGCGAACAGCTTCTTGTTGTAGAGCAGGCCCGCCGTGAAGTCCATGAACGGCAGCGCGTAGGTCTGGCCGTTCACGGTCACCGGCTTCAGCGCGTCGGGGACGAACTTGGACAGGTTCAGCTTGCTCTTCGAGATGTAGGAGTTCAGCGGTGTGATCGCACCCTCGGTTGCCCACGAGGCCAGCTCCAGCGTGGTGCCCAGGTCGATGATGTCCGGAGGGTTGCCGCCGCTGATCGCGGACAGGATCTTCGCGTCGTTCGTGACCGGTGTCTCGGTGATCTGGATGTTCTTGTGCAGCTTCTCGTATTCCTTGATGGCCGAGTCGAGGGCGGCCTCCTCGTGACCGCCTCCCCACTGCTGCCACATCGTCAGATGGATGACGCCCGAGGCAGATGACCCCGAGCCGGACGAGCCGGACGAGCCGCCGCAGGCGGCCAGGACCAGGGCAGCGCACGACAGCACGCCCGTCGCCACAATCAGCCGGTGGGATTTCATCATTCTCCCCTTCCTCCTTCATCGGCGCACGTGGCCGGTGCATGAATGTCGTCAGGCCAGGACTACGTCAACCCCGGCCGCGCGGATGGCAGCGACGCTCTCCGCGGGCGCCGCTGAATCGGTCACCAAGATGTCGACGTCGCCGATGTGGCACAGGCGGACGAAGGACACGGCGCCGATCTTGGTCGAGTCGGCGACGATGATCTTTCGCCGGGCGCTCTTCAGCGCGGCCTGCTTGGTCTGCGCGTCGTCGTACTCGTATTCCGTGAACCCGGCCTCGACGTCGACTCCGCCCACGGTCAGGAACGTCGTGTCGAACGTCAGCTGCTCGAGCATCACCGTCGTCGCGGCGCCGACAAACGACCGCTCATACGGGCGCACCTGGCCACCGGGGATCATCAGGGTCACGTTCGGCATGTCGGCGAGGGCATCGGCGATGTGCAGGCTGAGCGCCAGCGCGCGGATCCGCAGATCCCTGCGGAAGTTCTGGACGGTGTGCAGCGTGGTCGTTCCGGCGTCGACGATGACGGTCTCGCCGTCTCTCACGAGGGCCGCCGCGGCGGCGCCGATCCGCTGCTTGGCCTCGACACGCCGCATGCTGCGCGCGGCGAAGCCGGGCTCGAAGCTGCGGGAGGTGTTCGAGATCGCCCCGCCGTGCACGCGGGTCAGCTCCCCGCGTGCCTCCAGTTCCTCCAGATCCCTGCGCACCGTCATCTCGGACACCCGCAGCCGGCCGGCCAGATCGACCACCCGGGCGCGGCCGGTCGCCTGCACCGCCTCGCAGATCAGCCGGTGCCGCTCCGCCCTAGTCATGGCCGGGTCCCGACGTGAATGCCAGGCGCGCGGCGCCCACACAGCCGGCCAGCCCGCCGAGCACGGACTCGCGCACCGCAACCCCCGGCGGCGCGAACCGGTACCCGCGCAGCCGCTGCCGGGCCTGCTCGGCCAGGGCCGCGAGGTCACCGTGCCCGTTCCCGGTCAGCACCACGAGGTCCGGGGCGTGCATGGCCACGAGGTTGAGCACCGCGGTGCACAGCGCCGCCCGGGCGCGCTCGACGATCCGCCCGAGGGCGGGGACCTGCGCGGCCGCCGCGAAGACATCGGCCGCGCTCGCGCCGTCGTCCAGGGTGCCGGTGGCCAGCGCCTCGCGCAGCACCGCCGCACCCGAGGCCAGGGACTCCACGCAGCCGAGCGCGCCGCAGTAGCAGGCCGGCCCGCCCGGGTCCACGACGTGGTGGCCCGCCTCTGGGTGGCTGCCGCCCGCTCCGCGGAGGATCTGGCCGCCGGATATCACGCCGACGCCGATGCCGGTGCCGATCGTGAGGCAGGCCATCACGCCCACCCCGGCGCCGGCGCCGGTCCACGCCTCGCCCAGCGCCGCGGCGTCGGCGTCGTTGGCCAGCCAGGCCGGCACGCCGAGGGCCCCGGCCAGCGCCTCGGTGACCGCACCCTGGTAGGCGCCGGGCAGCGTGTCCGGGTTGCTGATCACGCCGCGTACCGGATCGACCGGCCCGGTCGCGCCGACGCCGATGCCGGCCGGGGGATCACCGCCCGCCTTCTCGATCAGGCTGGCGATCATGCCGATGAGCTGGGCGAACGGGCGCGCACCACGGCCCGGGTCCAGCGGCTCGGTGAGGACGCCGGCCACGTGTCCGGCCTCGTCGACCTGAGCCGCGCGCACGTTGGTGCCGCCGAGGTCGACACCCACCGCCCAGGCCATGGTTCAGCTCGGGCCGTGCTGCAGCAGGCGAAGGCGGCGCGGGAGGAACCCGTCAATCTGTGAATACCCTCCAGGCGCGGCCACGAGGGGAATATAGGGCGTTCAGAACAACCACGTCAACTGGTTGATTCGCACAGTTATCTGTTAGAGTCCGGCCCGTGACAAGCCTCTCCGGGTCCGTGACCCCGCCGTACATAGCGGACATCCGAAGCCAGCCCGAGGCTCTCCAGCGGCTGCTCGACCACGGGCTGCCGGAGCCGGCCCTGGCGCTGCTGCAGCGCCTGCCCAGCTTCGACCGGGTGATCATGACCGGCATGGGGGCGTCACTGCACGCGCTGTACCCCGGTTTCCTGGCGCTCGCGGCGGCGGGCGTCCCGGTCTGGTGCATCGAGGCCGCGGAACTGCTGTCCGACGCGGGCGGGCTGATCACGGCCGACAGCCTGCTGTGGGTGACCTCGCAGTCCGGGCGGTCCGCCGAGATCGCGCCGCTGCTGGCCTCCTCCCCCCGGCCGCGGGCCATCCTCGCCGTCACGAACGACGTGGCGGGCCGGCTGGCGGCCGCATCGGACGCGGTGATCGAGCTCTGCTCCGGGGAGGAGCACACCGTCGGCACCCGCAGCTACCTCAACAGCCTCGCCGCGCACCTGATGGCCACCGAGGCCGCGCTCGGCCGGCCGGTGCCGCGCGACGTCTGCGAGATGCCGGGCAGGCTGGCCGGCTACCTGAAGGAGTGGGATGACCACCTGGCCGCGTGGGACGCCGCGGTCAGCCAGGACATCCTGTTCACGGTCGGCAGGGGCGCTTCGCTCGCCGCCGCGCGCACCGGCGCGCTGATCGTCAAGGAAGCGGCGAAGACGCCCCTCGAGGCGATGAGCGCCCCGCAGTTCCGGCACGGCCCGCTGGAGATGGCCGACGGCAGCACGTGCGTGATCGTCTTGCCGGGGACGGCGGCCGACGCGGTCCCCAACGACCGGCTGGCGGCCGATCTGTCCGCGGTCGGCGCCAACGTGGTTCGGCTGGCGGCGGGCCATGGCCCCGGTCCCTGGATGCCCGAGGTGCGCGCGGACGAGACCCGCCCGATCGCCGAGATCGTGCCGTTCCAGCTGCTCAGCGTGCTGCTCGCGCAGCGGCGCGGCCTGGAACCCGGAGCGTTCCGGCAGATCGGCAAGGTCACGACCACGCTGTGATCGGGCCGCCGCCCGGGAGGCGTACGCGGCTAAGCTGTGCGGGTGCCCCAGATGCGCATAGCCCTTGCCCAGGTCAACGCCACCGTCGGGGACCTGGCCGGAAACGCGGACCTCATCGTCGAGTGGACCAGGCGCGCCGCCGGCCAGGGCGCCAGGCTCGTGGTGTTCCCGGAGATGATGCTGACCGGCTACCCGGTCGAGGACCTGGCGCTGCGCGCGTCGTTCGTCGAGGCCTCGATCTCCGCGCTGGACGCGGTCGCGGAGCGGCTCGCCGCCGAGGGGCTCGGCGGGATTGCCGTGGTGACCGGGTACCTGGACCGCGTGAGCGGCATGCGGCAGCGGGTCGGCGTGCCGGCCGGGGCGCCGCTCGACGCCGCCGCGCTGCTGTACGACGGCGCGGTCGTCGTGCGGTCGGCCAAGCACCACCTGCCGAACTACGGGGTCTTCGACGAGTACCGGTACTTCGTGCCGGGCGATGTCATGCCGGTGATCCGGATGCAGGCGGACGACGGCGGCCTGGTCGACGTCGCGATCGCGATCTGCGAGGACCTGTGGCAGGACGGCGGGCCGGTCGCGGTCTGCCGCGCGGCGGGCGCGGGCCTGCTCGCGGTGCCCAACGCCTCGCCGTACGAGCGCGGCAAGGACGACACACGCCTGGATCTGGTGCAGCGCCGCGCCGCCGAGGCCGGGGCCACGCTGGCCTACGTGAACATGGTGGGCGGCCAGGACGAGCTGGTCTTCGACGGCGACTCGATCATCGTCGACGCCGCGGGCGAGCTGCTGGCCAGGGGCCCGCAGTTCGAGGAGGAACTGGTCGTCGCCGATCTGGACCTGCCGGTGGCGGTCGCCTCGCCGTGCCCGTCGGACACCCCGGTCGACGCGCGCGACGGCTCGATGATCACGATCAGGCGCCTGGAGCTGCCCGCCAGGGCCGGGGCGGGCCGGCTGGACCGGCAGAAGCCGCGCACCACCTGGCCGCGGCTGTCCGACCCGGCCGAGGTCTACGCGGCCCTGGTCCTCGGCGTGCGAGACTACGTCGCCAAGAACGGCTTCGGCTCGGTGATCCTCGCGCTGTCCGGGGGCATCGACTCCGCGCTGACCGCGACGATCGCCGCGGACGCGGTCGGCCCGGACAAGGTGCACGTGGTGCTGATGCCGAGCCGCTACTCCTCGGACCACTCGGTCACCGACGCGGAGGACCTGGCCAAGCGGCAGGGCCTGCACGCCAGGACCGTGCCGATCCGGTCCATGGTCGACGCGTTCGAGGCGGAACTCGACCTGTCCGGCCTGGCCGCGGAGAACCTGCAGGCCAGGATCCGCGGCATGATCCTCATGTCGCTGTCCAACGCCGAGGGTCACCTGGCCCTGACCACGGGCAACAAGAGCGAGCTGGCCACCGGCTACTCCACCCTCTACGGCGATTCGGCCGGCGGCTTCGGGCCGATCAAGGACGTGCTGAAGACGCTGGTCTGGGAGCTTTCCCGGTGGCGCAACAGCGAGGCCGAGAGCCGCGGCGAGACCCCGCCGATCCCGGAGAACTCGATCACCAAGCCGCCGAGCGCCGAGCTGGCGCCCGGCCAGATGGACAGCGACACGCTGCCCGACTACGCGGAGCTCGACGCGATCCTCGAGGGGTACGTGGAGCACGACAAGGGCGCCGCCGGGCTGGTGGCGGCCGGCCACGACCCTGCGCTGGTCGAGCGCGTGATCCGCATGGTGGACCGCGCGGAGTACAAGCGCAGGCAGTACCCCCCGGGCCCGAAGATCACGCCGAAGAACTTCGGCAGGGACCGCCGGCTGCCGATCACCAGCCGGTGGCGTGAGCCGCTCAGCGAGCCACCCGGCTAGAGGTCCACCGTGGTGCCCGGCTCCAGCCGGGAGAACGTCGCCCCGCTGGGCTGGGCGGCGACCTGCATCATCCGCTGCCACAGCCCGATGCCGTTCTCGTTCAGGACCGCGTCGTGAATCGCGTACGCGCGCCGCGGGCCAATCTCGCGGGCGTAGTCGATCATCTCGGCGGTCTTCAGCCACGGCGCGACGATCGGCAGCAGCAGGGTCGGCACCCGGTCCTCGGGAACGGTGAGCGCGTCGCCCGGGTGGAAGACCTCGCCGTCCACGGCGAACCCCGTGTTGGCGACGATCGGGATCTCGCGATAGATCTGCGCGTGGTCGTGGCCGTAGACGTGCACATCGAATCCTGCGGCGGTGAACGCGTCGCCGTGGTCGACGGCGTGCACCCGGGTGCCGAAGTCGCGGAACTGCTCCGCGACCGAGGCGTTTGCCCACAGTTCCAGGCCCGGCTCGCCGGCCATCGCGGCCCGCACGGCACCGGCGTCCAGGTGGTCGGGGTGCTCGTGGGTGATCAGGACCGCGCTGGCGCCGGGCAGCGCCCCGGCGGGGTCGCTCCAGCCGCCGGGGTCGATCACCAGCGTCGCCCCGTCCTTCTCGAGCCGGACGCAGGAGTGCCCAAGCTTGGTCAGCCGCATGTACCCGACGATACCGAAGCCCGGCCCTGTCCTCACCCGCCACTGACGTGCGATGATCGATGTGTCCGGGTACGCCGATGGGGCGCCTCGAGGCATGGAGGTCCTAGATGACTGCACAGGCAGGTGGTTCAGGCATGGCCGCGACCGGAGCGCGGACCACGGCGCCGGAGCCGCTGTACGGAGGCCGCGCACAGCGGCGGGTCACGGTCAGGGACATCGCCGCGGCCAAGGCGCGCGGCGAGAAGTGGCCGATGCTCACCGCGTACGACGCGCTGACCGCGCGGGTGTTCGACGAGGCCGGCATCCCGGTGCTGCTGGTCGGCGACTCGGCCGGGATGGTCGTGTTCGGGCACGACACCACGATCCCGGTCACCGTCGATGACCTGATCCCGCTCACCGCCGCGGTGGTCCGCGGCACCAGCCGGGCCATGGTCGTGGCCGACCTGCCGTTCGGTTCCTACCAGGGGTCGCCGGAGGCGGCGCTCGCCGCGGCGACGCGGTTCCTCAAGGAGGCGGGGGCGCACGCCGTCAAGCTGGAGGGCGGCCAGCGAGTGCTCCGCCAGGTGGAGGACCTCGTGGCGGCCGGCATACCGGTGATGGCCCACCTGGGCCTGACGCCGCAGTCGGTCAACGCGTTCGGCGGGTACCGGGTGCAGGGCCGCGGCGAGGACGGCGAGCGGCTGCTGCACGACGCCAAGGCGATGCAGGCCGCCGGGGCGTTCGCGTGCGTGCTCGAGGCGGTGCCGGCCGAACTGGCCGCCCGGGTGACCGCCAGCCTGTCGATCCCAACGATCGGCATCGGCGCCGGGCCCGAGTGCGACGCCCAGGTCCTGGTGTGGCAGGACATGGCGGGGCTGTCGACGCGGACCGCCAAGTTCGTGAAGAAGTACGCCGATCTCGCTGGCGTGCTCGGCAGCGCCGCGCGCTCGTTCGCCGAGGACGTCGTGGGCGGCGCCTTCCCGACCGCGGAGTACTCCTACCGCTGACCCGGGTGGCCGCCGGGCCGGGCGGGCCGCGTCGTCGCGTTACGGCCCGATGTCGGTGATCCGCAGTCCGGCGTGCGCCTTGTACCGGCGGTTGATCGAGACCAGGTTGGCGGTGAGCGCCTCCACCTGGCCGCAGTTGCGGAGCCGGCCGGCGTAGACGCCGCGCATCCCCGGTATCCGCTCGGCCAGCGCCTGGACCAGGTCCGTGGCGTGCCGGTCGTCACCGAGCACGAGCACGTCCAGGTCCATCTTGTCGACCTCGGGATCGAGCAGCAGCACGGCGGACACGTGATGGAACGCGCCGACGACCGTGCTGCCGGGGAGCACCGCTGCCGCCTGCTCGGCGGCGCTGCCCTCGGCCACCGGGATCGGGTAGCAGCCGCGGGAGTCGAAGCCGATCGAGTTCACGCAGTCGACGACGATCTTGCCTTCGAGCGGGCCGGCCAGCCGCGCCAGCAGGCCGG
The DNA here is from genome assembly GCA_030039095.1 of Streptosporangiaceae bacterium. The sequence goes on along the minus strand of JASHQP010000044.1, from coordinate 768 downwards.
CGTGACCGTCCCAGGGAATCGCGGCGATCACCAGGTCGGCGGCCCTGGCCGCGTCCTCGTTGGCCGCCCCGGTCACCTGCGGCGGGGAGCCGATCGAGGCCGCGGCGGTTTCGGCGCGCCCGGGGTCCCGTGAGCCGATGATCACGCGGTTGCCGGCCATGGCCAGCCGGCGGCCCAGGCCGCGTCCCTGATCACCGGTTCCGCCCAGAATCCCGACCGTCAGCCCGGCGGCTTCGTCTGCTGCTTCCTGCGGTACCTGCGCGCCAGCCATCCCCCGATCCTAGTGTCGCGACCCGCGGGGGGATGCCCCCCCGCGTACCCCCCAAACCCCGAAACTCGCACCCCCCCAACGCGAGATTCACCGCAGCGGCCTTCGGGCAGGCCGCTCGCCGGCGCGGCGTAGCCATTTCGTCACTATCATGGGCTGGTGGATGCGGATCAGGTGGCGGCCCTGCGCATCCTGCTCGGGCCGAGCTCGTGGCTGCAGGAGACGAGGACGTTCGCCCGGGCGCTGCGCCGCTCGGTGTCGCGCACGCCGAGCGGGCTGCTGATCGTCGGGACCCCGGAAGAGGAGCCCTGGCACCTCGCCGCGCACCTGGATCAGGAGAGCGAACTGGCCGGGATCCCGGGCCTGTCCCCGACCCTGGTGCGCTGGGCGCCGCCGCCGGGCGCGCCGCCGCACCTGCGCGTCGGCCTGACCCGGCTCGAGGAGGCACGGCGCGGCGAGACCCTGTTCGTGGTCAGCCCGCAGGCCGCTCCGGCGCCGCT
>JASHQP010000505.1 GCA_030039095.1 Streptosporangiaceae bacterium | reverse complement strand
ACTGCAGCATCGGGTGCGCGGCGTCGCCGAGCAGGGCCACCCGCCCGCGAGCCCAGCGCGGCATCGGCAGCCGGTCGAGCATCGGCCACCGGTTGGCGATGCTGAGCCTGGTCAGCGACTCCCGCACGTGCTCGCTGCAGCCGGAGAAGGTGGCCGTGAGCTCAGCCGGGTTTCCCCAGTCGGCCTCGCCCCGCAGGTACGCCTGGCTGCGGAACACCGCCACCTGGTTGTACAGCTGGCCGGAGCGCAGCGGGTACTGCACCAGATGCAGCCCGGGCCCGATCCACGCGACCACGTCGCGCAAGTCGGCGTGCCGCTCCACCTGGTCCATGGGGATGGCGCCGCGGTAGGCCACGAACCCGGAGTTCACGGGCTCGTCGTCGCTGAAGTACCTGCGGATGCGCGAGTGCAGCCCGTCCGCGCCGACCGCTACCTCGGCGCTGAACTCCCGCCCGTCGGCACACACGGCCACCGCGGCCGCCCCGGTGTCGCTGACCTCGACCACACTGGCGCCGGTGCACAGCCGCACGCCAGCGCCGGCGCACCCTTCGACCAGGGCGGACAGCAGGTCGTTGCGGTGCAGCACGAGATAGGGCGCGCCGTACCGGGCCGGGAAGTCGGTCAGGTCGAGCGACGTGAGCTCCCGCGATCCCACAGCGTCCGCCAGCACCAGCCGGCGCGGCAGCACGGCGACGGGAAGAATCGCCTCGAGCACCCCGAGCCGCCGCAGAATCCGGGTCGCGTTCGGCGCAAGCTGGATCCCGGCGCCCACCTCGGCGAAGCTCGCCGAGCGCTCCAGAACGGTCACCGTCCCGCCCAGCCGCGCCAGGCACAGCGCCGCGGACAGCCCGCCGATCCCGCCGCCGACGACCAGCGTCTCGGGCACTCGATCCGGTGACAAGCGGGGTCTCCTTCAGCCCAGGGCAATCCGGCGCAGGCCGTGGCGTTCCATCAGCACTCTGTCAGAGGGCCTGAACGGGAGCCGGCCCGTTGCCATGGCCACCAGGGCTGGTCGGCCCCAGCCGGCTTCCTCACGCAGCCGGGCTGACCCGGCCGCCCGTCCTCGGCGGCGAACGCGTCTACCGCTGGACCTGATGCCACGTTCGCACCGTACCGGCGCGGGTCCGCGCGGCGCACGGGCCTACCCGCGGGCGAGGGACTTCTCGAACCACAGGTCGGCCCATCCGCTGCTGAACGGGGCCGCCGGCTGGTAGCCGTTCCTGGCATACAGACGCCGGGCCTCGGTCAGGTCGCTGCGGGTATCCAGCCGGACCCTGGCCAGCCCGCGGTCGCGGGCCGCGTCCTCGACGGCGCGCATCAGCAGGCCGCCGACCCCGGCCCCGCGGGCCGCCGGCTGGACGAACACCCGCGTGACCTCGCCGAGCGCACCCGGCAGCACGCGAAGTCCCACGCACCCGATGACCGCCGTGCCCCGGCGGGCCACCAGCAGCAGGCCGCCCGGCGGGCACAGGTCGTCGCTCGGGTCGCCGCGCATCTCGGCGTCGACCTCGCCGTCGGTCGCCTCCCGCCCGTTCGTCCGGCTCACGAGGTCGCGGAAGAAGTCCCTGAGCACGGCCCGTCCCTCGGGCGACCCGGGCAGGACCTCGGTCAGCGTGACGTGCCTCGGTGGCGTGGCCATGTCCCGATTATCGCCGCCGGTGTGCACCCGGGGCAGCCAGCCCAGCCAGCCGGGCAGCCGCCAGTTCCGGTCGCCGAGGATGTACATGAGCGCCGGCGTCAGGGCGAACCGGATCAGGAACGCGTCCAGGGCGACGGCGGTCGCGAACGCGACGCCGAACTCCTCGAGAAGCTGCAGCCCGCCGAGCACGAAGGACCCGAAGACCGCGATCATGATGATCGCGGCGCCGGTGATGACGCCGCTGACGCGGCTGATGCCGTCATGCACGGCCCGGGCGTTGTCGTGGTGAGCGAGCCATTCCTCCTGGATGCGGCTGATCAGGAAAACCTGGTAGTCGGTGGACAGCCCGAACACGATCGCGAACGTCATCGTGGGCACCGCGAAGTTGACCGGCCCGGGCGGCAGCCCGGTCCAGCCGTACTGGAAAACGGCGACGACCACGCCGAGGGCGGCGCCGACCGACAGCAGGTTCAGCACAGCGGTGGTCAGCGGGACCGCCAGGGAACGGAACACGACGAGCAGCAGCACAAACCCGATCGCGAGAACCACGGCGATGAATGGCAGCAGCCGGCCGGCCAGCAGATCGCCGAGGTCGATGAAGGTCGCGGTGGGCCCGCCGACGTACACGGTGACGCCGGTGCCGGCGGTGGCGCGCGGGATGATCGTGTTGCGGAGCCGGCGCACGAGGTCGCTGGTGGCGGCGCTCTGCGGCGAGGTGGCCGGGTAGACCTGCAGCACCGCGGCGGTGTCGGCGGCGCTGACCTGGAGCGGGGTGACCGAGGCCACTCCCGGCACGGACCGGACGGTGCTCGCCAGGTGATCCAGGACCGTGACGTCCGACGGCGCGGGCAGGCCCGCTGCGAGCAGCAGTGGGCCGGTGAAGCCGGGACCGAAACCGTCGGAAAGCAGCCGGTAGGCCTGGTTCGTCGTGGTGCCGGGCGGGTCCGTGCCGGCATCGGATTCGCCCAGCCGCAGCGACAGCAGCGGCAGCGCCAGCACCGCCAGCACGATGATCACCGCGGCGGCCA
>JASHQP010000504.1 GCA_030039095.1 Streptosporangiaceae bacterium | reverse complement strand
CACGCCAAGGAATGTGGCATCGGGCCCGTACATGTTGCCTAGCCGTGCCATGGGTCCTCCCGGAGATCGCAGCGACCACAATGCTGGCACAGCAGGTCAATCCCTGCTCGCCCAGGAGGACGCCGCGGGGTGGCAGCTGGGCGGGCATGCCGCTGGCGGCTGGGGTGGGCAGCTGGGCGGGCATGCCGCTGGCGGCTGGGGTGGGCAGCCGGGCCGGGCACGCCCCCGGCGGCTGCGGATGCGGGCAGGCCAGAAATTTCCGGTTAGATCATTACCGGACGGGTAATGCATGGCCATTCCCGGCCGCGGCGTGGCCGGGGCCGAGCGCGTGGCACCGGGCCCGGCAAGCGCGGAATGTCCGGCGCCGATCTTAGGTTGCACCGGCCAAGGTGGAAGCGCAGCGGGTGCGGACCATTCCCGCCGGGCACCGCGTGCCGGCGGACGGATTTCTGCGGCATCGGGGGCTCATCGCCTTTGCGTCTGGCGGTGCCCTCGTAGAGGCGTGCCTGCTGACCGCGCTGGCCCCGGCGGCGCGGCCGCTCGCACCGCAGGTCACCGCGCTCCCGCCGCTCGCGATCTTCCACGATCTGCGCTGGCTGTTCGGCTACAACCGGTCGTGGTACGGCTTCGTGCTCGCCTACGCCGGCCTGGTGCTCGCGCGCGCCGCGATCAGCGCGGCCCTGGTCCGCCTGGCCTGGCCGCGCGACCTCCCGCCGCTCACCTGGGGCGGCACGTTCGCCCGCTGCGTCGTGTACACCGTGCTGGCCAGCGTGCTGCTGGCGCCGGTGGTCACCCTGCTGTTCGGGGTTTCGCTGCTGCCGTTCTCCTGGCCGTTCCTCGCCGCGATCCCGGTCATGCTGCTGATCATGATCCCGCTGGCGCACAGCGGCATCCTCGGCTCATGGTGGCGGACCCTGCCTCCGCTGCGCGCCGTGGGCTGGCTGCTGGCCAGCTTCATCGCGGCGTCGGTGGCCGCCGCAGCGATCGGCAGCCTGGCCACGCCCGCTGCCCTGGCGGTTTGCGTGCTGGTTGGCCTCGTCAACGCCCGCGCCTGGTATGGGGTGGCCGCCGCCGTGAGCCAGGAGGCGCTGCGGGCCGATGACCCGCGGGCCGGGCGGCGCCACCCGCACTGGCCCGTGCTCCCCGCCCCGGTGTCGCCGCTGGCCGCCGCCGTGGCGCTGGCCTTGCTCGTCGGCGCGACCCGGCTGATCTTCGTGCTCGCCGGCACCACGCCGATCGCCGGCGGCCCGGCCTCCGTGCCGACAAGAGCGGCGATCATGGCCGCCAGCGCGGCGCCGGACAGCAAGGGCGACCCGGGCAGGCTCACCTCGGCGGTGCTCGTGATCCCAGGATTCGGGTCATCGTGCTGTTATCCGTCCGAAAGCCGCAACCTGATCGGGCCGTCCGCGCTCGTCCGGCCGTTCTCCTACGTCGGGCTCGGCTCCGGCGGCAGGCCGCTGCCGTACGGGCTGGACGCCACGGACCTGCCGCTGTCCGTGCTGGGCGACCGGATAGCCCAGCAGGTGTGGCAGCTGCACCGGGAGACGGGACGGCCCGTGGACATCGTGGCCGAGAGCGAGGGCACGCTCGGCGTGTACGCGATGCTGGCCGAGCACCCGGATGTCCCGGTCCGGTCGGTCGTGCTGCTCAGCCCGATCGTGGACCCGGGCCAGGCCGGCGAGGCCGCCCAGGCCGCGGCGCCGGGCGGCAATGGCGACCCGGTGTCCGGCGACGCGCTCACGCAGCTCGTCAAGGTGGCCGACGCGCTGTCCCCGTTCGGCGCGTCGGGGGCTCAGCGCCTGATCAGCTCCGTCCGCAGCGACGGCGCCGCCTACGCCGACGCCGCAGTCAAGAACGGGCAGAAGATCCGCTGGCTCGCGGTCGTGCCGCTGGCCGACGCCGTCACCTTGCCCGTGTGCGACCTGCCCGGCAACGTCATCGTGGTGCCGGCCCTGCACGGCAGCCTGCTCGGCGACTACGCGGTGGACCGGATGGCGCACCGCTTCCTCGCCCACCAGGACGTGGCAGGCGCGCAGCAGATGCGGGATACCGCCCAGGTGATCGCCGCCGCTGCATCTGCCTGGCGGATGCCGGTGCTCGGATCGCCGGGCACAACCTGCACCAAGTAGTACGCGCGGGCTGGCCGTGGCATCCTGCGGTGGACAGTGCCCAGCACCCGGAGCGTGCCCGCATGGAGATCCGCAGCCGCCGCGGCGAGCGCGACCGGAGGATAAAGCTGCCCGGCACCGTGAACTTGCGCGACGTGGGCGGCTACCCGGTGGAGGGCACGGGTGGCGTGGGCGGGGGAGGACGAGCGGGCGGGGGAGGACGAGCGGGCGGGGGAGCAAGTGCGGGCGTGGGTGGTGCGGGCGGGGGAGGAACCGTGCGCTGGGGGACGCTGCTGCGGTCGGACGCGCTGCACCGCCTCGATGGCTCGGGCCGCGCCGCCCTGTCCGCCCTCGGCCTGCGGACCGTCATCGACCTGCGCACCGACGACGAGGTCCGGGTGGCGCCCACCGCTCTGGACGATGCCGGGGTGCAGACCTTCCACGTTCCGCTGTTCGACGCCGCGGCCATCGGCCGGCTGCCTCCGGAACTGGCCGCGGTCTACCGCTACATGATCGACGACTGCGGCGCCGCCATCGCCGCGGCCATCGGGCTGCTGTGCCAGGACGGCGCGCTGCCCGGGCTGGTCCACTGCACCGCGGGCAAGGACCGCACCGGGCTGGTCACCGCGCTCGTGCTCGAGGTCATCGGCGTGCCCGACGAGATCATCGCCGCCGACTACGCGCTGAGCGAGGCCTACCTCGATTACGGCACGGTCAGGGCGATCAGCCGCATCCGGGCCATCAGCGGCCTCGGGCGCTGGCTCGACCTCGGTGCGCTCGGCGCCTCGCCACAGATCATTTACGACGCTTTGGCCCGCGTCCGTTCGCGTTCCGGCACTGTTTCGGAGTACCTGCTCGGCAACGGCCTGACAGCCGGCGACCTGCGCAACCTCCGGGCCGCGCTGGTGACGTAGCGCTAGCCGTCCGCGCTGATGACCGGTTCGTGGCGGACCGGGAAGCTGACCGAGCGGGCGATGAAGCACTTCGCGTGGGCCTCGGCGTGCAGGGCCGCGGCGGCCTCGATCATGCCGGCGGACGAGACCGTCACCCGCGGCCGCAGCACCACCTCGGTGAAGCGGCCGCCGCCGTCCGCGTCCTCGGCCATGCGCCCGTGGGCGTCGTCGGCGTACGACGTGACGGTGACCCCCGCGTCGGCGCACAGGTGCAGGAACCACAGCATGTGGCACTGGGACAGCGCGGCGGTGAGCTCGAGCTCCGGGTTCCAGCGGCCGGGGTCGCCGCGGAACGCCGGGTCGGAGCTCGCGGCGATGGGCGCGGGCCCGTTCGCGCGCACCTCGTGAGCCCGGTCGTAGTCGCGGTACCCGCTCGTGCCGGTGCCGCGATTGCCGGTCCAGGTCACCGACACGTCGTACGTGTGCATCCGGGCCATCGCTGACACTCCTTCACTCCCGGCGCTCAGGCGGGGTTGCGGCAGGTGAGCTCGCCGCATTCCCCGCCCGGCCGGGAAGCTAGGCGTAGTTGCTGATCTCGATCGGATTGCCGTCGGGATCGCGGATGTACACGCTCTGGATCGCGCCGGTCGCGCCGGTCGCGCCGGTCCGCGTCACCGGCTCCCCTCCTCGATCGCGACCGCCTCGGCGGCGAGATGATCGCAGACATCGGCGAGCGGGTCGGCGCTGATCAGGCAGACGTCGGCGCTGCCGGGCGTGGGCCGTGCTGCCTTCGGCTCGAACTCCCGGCCCGCCTGGTGCAAGTTGATCTTGGAATTGCCGAACGCCAGCGCGCGGCGGCCGTCGCCGAACGTCACCGGCTGCATGCCGAGCACCCGCTGGTAGAACTCGACGGTCCGGCCGACGTCCGTCACGGTCAGCACCAGGTGATCCAGGCGGTCGATCCGCACAGCCAATGACCCTAACATCCGGGGGCGTTAACATCCGGGGGCGTTATCGGCCGCTACGCTGCGGTGGGTGACGCTGGGATCAGGGCTCGCTGCGCTGGGCGGCTATCCGTTCGAGGTGCGTTACAGCGAAGGGTCGCTGGTGCGCGCGCGTGCCGCCGCCGATATCGCCGCGAGCGCCTACCGCTACTTCAGCTGCCTGTTTTCAGGAGTCGAGCCCGACATCGCCGTCATCGTGGCCAGCCAGGCGGACTGGAAGAGCAGGCAACCTTACGGGCTGCCCTTCTTCAACGATGACGAGGGCCAGATCCGGCCCGGCATCGTGGTGATGCCCGCGGGAAGCGGAGAGTTCTGGGTCGCGATAGGGCAGGACATCCGCGACGCGTCGCCGCGCGGTTATGCGCGACTGCTCGAGGCGTACCCTGACGGCGCAGGTGGCCTGGATCTGCAGCCATTCTTCGACCTTGTCACGATCCATGAGCTCGGCCACGCCTTCGAGGTGCTCGGCGATCTCAGGCTGCCGACCTTCTGGCTGGGTGAGATCTTCGCCAACCTGGCGCTCCACGCGTTCGTCGCAACGAGGCAGCCGGACAGCCTGAACACGCTCGAGGTGCTCCCCACGGTGGGCGCGCAGAGCCGGCGCCTGGCCGCCCGGATGCGCGCCGAGGGCTACAGCACGCTGGAGGAACTCGAAGCCCACTACACGGGCGGTGATCAGCCGATGAGCGCCCTGAACTACGTCTGGTACCAGCACCGGTGGCTGCGGCTGGCGGCCAGGATGTTCGGCGCTGACGGCGAAGACGGGCTGGTCCGTTTCTGGAATTACTTTCATGCCACCGACCGCCTCGGCTCCGGCGAGGTCACGGCGGCGTCCCTGGCCCCCGTGCTGAGAGCCGAGGTGAGCGAGACCCTCGGCCGGGCGATCCAGACCTGGCGGTAGGGCAGCCCCGGACCTCCCCTGGAGCGCTGGCGACACCATCCGCTGCGCGAGGGCCGTATGTTGTCCTGTTAGCGCTCGGCCAACGAGTGATGCGGAGGCGCGTCGTGGACGGAGGATCCCGGTGGGGCTGACGATTGGTGTCCTTGTTCCGCCGCGTCTGCCAGCGGGACGCCTGGTCGGCTATGCGCAGAAAGCCGAGCAGCTCGGGTTCGCCGAGGTGTGGGTGGCGGAGGACTGCTTCCTGCACGGCGCTTTCACGCAGGCGGCAACGATTCTGGCGTCGACGACGTCACTGCGCGTGGGTCTGGGCATTGTCCCGGCCGCGGCCCGCAATGTGGCATTCGCCGCCATGGAGGTCGCTACCCTGGCGGGGCTCCACCCGGGCCGGCTGACCGTAGGGGTGGGACATGGCATGCCGAGCTGGATCGATCAGGTCGGAGCCTGGCCGTCGAGCCCGCTCACGCTGCTGGAGGAGTACATCCAGGCCCTCCGGTGGCTGCTCGGCGGACGGCGCGTGGACTTCGGCGGTCGCTATATACGGCTGAACGGGGTGCAGCTGGCTCATCCGCCGTCGGTGGTGCCGCCCGTCTTCGCGGGCGTGCGGGGGCCTCGGTCGCTCCGGCTGTCCGGCGCCGTCGCGCAGGGAACCATACTCGCCGAGCCCGTGACGCCGGAGTACCTCTCGATGGTGGTTGAGCAGACGGCTTCGACGGATCACGAGATCGTCGCGTACAACATCGCGTCCGTCGACGATGATCCGGGAGTCGCCAGGGCTCGGGTGCGAGATGCCCTGGCGGTGGTCGGGGAACCAGACTGGCAGCCACACGTGGCCGTGCTTGATTTCGCCCAGGAACTTGCCGAGCTTCGCCGGGAGACCGGATCAGCGGCGGGCCTGGCGGCCGTCCTGCCCGACAGCTGGATCGACCGCCTCGCCATCGTGGGAAGTCCCGCACGAGCTCGGGAACAGCTGGCCGTCTTGCATCGCGGGGGCGCTGGCCGCGCCGTGCTCATCCCGGCCTACCCCGACCTGAGCGCCGGCCTGGTCTCGCTCGCCAGGCTGCTCCATACGGACGGGCGGCCGTGAGCACCTGAGCGGACCTAAGAATTACGTAACACTTAGACTGTCGGCATGAGCCGCGGACACGGAGCCCTGCAGCGCCAGATCCTCGAACTCCTCGGGAAGCACCCCGACGGCGCACCACCGCTCACGGCCGGCCATGAGCCCGGCGAATGGACCGCCCGGGAGTTGTACCACGCGATCTACCGGCACAGCGGCTCCGGCGAGGACCGCCGCTACAGCCTCATGGCCTCCATCCGCCGCGCCCTCGGAGCACTGCGCGCCGAGGGACTCATCACCCGCGCACCCAGCAGGGCCCCCTACCGGGGCCGGGGACGCGTCCCATGGGTGTGGTCACTCGCCCCCGCGAGCAGCAGGGTGGCGACGGCCGCCGCCAGGCAAGCCCTCATCGCGAGCGAGGCGAAACGATCCCAGATCAAGGCCAGGGTCAATGGCGGCAGACGCCTCTGGTAACCGCGGTCAACCGCCTAAGCAGGCGCTGTGATGTCGCGGACAACGCGCCCGTCCTGCACGATCGTCCGCAGGCTGCCGGGTGACCACACCGCCGATGGGTCGTCGCCGATGTTGCCGCCCAGGATGAGCAGGTCGGCGGCGCAGCCCTCGGCAACCCGGCCGAGGTCAGGCCGGCCGATCAGCTCAGCGTTGACCGAGGTCGCCGACGCCAGCGCGGTCCAGATGCCGTCCACCTCGGCCTGCAGGCGCAGGCCGTGGAGTTGCTCGTCCTCCAGCGGGCCCATGAGGTCGGTGCCGAAGCCGACGCGCACCCCGGCGGCGCGGGCAAGCTCGACGGCGTGGCGACCGGACCGCAGGACCTCCCGGTTTTTCTGCCGGGACACGGCTGGCATGCCGATCTGCTCTCCGCGGCGCTCCATCGCGTCATAGGTGGCCAAGGTGGGCACGAGGAAAGCCCCGGCCGAGGCCATCGCCGCCGCCGTCTGTGCATCGAGCAGGTTGCCGTGCTCGATGCTGCGCACGCCGTTGTCGATCGAGTGGCGTATCGCCTCGGGCGAGTAGGCGTGCGCGGCGACGTAGCTGCCGCGCCGGGCCGCCTCGTCGGTCACCGCGCGGATCTCCTCGGCGGAGTACTGCGGGATCCGGATCGGGTCGGCTAGCGACATGACACCGCCCGACGTCATGATCTTGATCGCGTGCGCGCCGCGGCGGAACCGCTCCCTGACCGCCTTGCGCAGCGGGTCGACTCCGTCGACAACTTCGCAGCCGTGCGCATAGCACGGGCAGGTCTCGCTGTCGGGACCGCGCGCGTCGCCGTGACCGCCGGTCTGGCTCAGCGCCGCTCCGGTCCACAGATAGCGGGGCGAGGGGATGAGGCCCTCGGCGATGGCCCGGGCCAGTCCCGCGTCCCCGCCCGCCGGGTCGCGCACCGTGGTGAACCCGCGGGCCAGCGCACGGCCCAGCCGCCGGCTTGCGGCCAGCGCGACGTAGCTGAGCGGCTGCGACTCCGTTGCCATCATGTCCAGGCTGATGCCGTAGGCGTGGCAGTGCGCGTCGATCAGGCCGGGTAGCACGGTGCCGCCACGCGCGTCGATGACCTCGTCCGCTGGCTGGGGAGCCCCGCCGACCGACACGATGCGGCCGTCGGCCATGTGCACCGGCCCGTCCCCCAGGCCGTCGGACACGCCGTCGAACACGGCGGCATTAATGATCGACAAGGTACCCATGGCCGCAGGTTAACCGGCTCCGGCGCGACGCCCGCGGCTGGGCCCCGGCGGACTCGCCAGGGGTCAGCCCTCGCCCGCCCGAAGGTGTCTCGAGCCACACTGTCGTCATGGCCGATCACTACGCCGACGGAACCTACCGGTGGTGGCATTTGTCCCGGCCGTCGCCGGAACTGCTCACGGCGCTCGGCGATGGCTGGCTGCGGCCAGGCGGGCGCGCGCTCGACGTCGGCTGCGGTCTGGGCACCGAGGCGGGCCATCTCGCCGCGGCTGGCTGGCAGGTGACCGGCGTCGACTTGTCACAGGTGGCTCTGGCCAGGGCGGCTGCTAGAAGCAACGGCGCGGTGTTCATGCGCGCGGACGTCCGCCAGCTTCCGTTTCACCGGGACTGCTTTGACGCCGCGCTCGACCGCGGCTGTTTCCACTACCTGGCCCCGCGAGACCGGGTGCGGTACGCCGAGGAACTCCGCCGCGTCCTGCGGCCCGGTGGCAGGCTGCTGCTGCGCGCCAGCCTCCGCGCGGCCGGCGCGCGCAACGACATCGACGAAAGGGTCATCGGTCACACGTTCGCGGGCTGGAACATCGAGCACATGCGGCGGGCCGCGGTGCCCAGCGACACCCGCGCGCTCGAGGTGATCCTCGCCCGCCTGTCGACGACACCTTCGCGGCTATCGCGTTCCGGCTAGGCCGTGTGTCCCGTAGACCATCGGAGGGTCGCTGGCCGGCCTGTGGCGTCGTCGAGGGCAAATGCGGGCGCACCAAAAAGGCTGTATGCGTCGAGCCGAAACTCGCTTGCTGACCGGAATCGGTGAAGCCGCCTCGTTAGAAACCGGTATATATCAGGTATTTCGGGCATCCTATCGCGGGGCCCGGCGGGGGGCAGTAGGGTCGCCGGCCCGTTGCTGCGGCTAGAGCGACAGCTACGGGCCGGCGACACTACGGCATGTCAAGATCTGCGAGGCATGCTCTAGACCCGTAATTCGCACATGGGGTGCGGTGGCCCGCCGAGCTTTCTGGGGTCGATTTTGAGCAGGTCGAGGAGGCGCTGCTGGATGGGGGTTGGCTGGGGTATCTGCGGCGGGCTGTCGCTGGTGCCGGGGCGCAGCCGCAGCGTGGCCAGCGTGCTGAAGATGAGGCTGGCGGTGGGCCTGGCGGGCCGGCC
>JASHQP010000503.1 GCA_030039095.1 Streptosporangiaceae bacterium | reverse complement strand
GGAACGCGACGCCGACCTTGTAGTGAAACGTGGGCTCCTCGAAGATGGCCCGGCTCAGCGGCATGGTCGGCCCGATCGCTGCCTGGTATCCGGCCAGGTCCCCGGCGTCGAGGGCGTGCAGCGCCGCGGCGGCCGGCGCGGTCACCGCGGCGAACGCCCCGAGCAGGGCGTCGCTGTGCCCGTCCGCGTCGCCGCGGATCAGCTCGTCGTAGTGGAGGTCGTCCCCGGTGTAGAGCCGGACCCCGGGCGGCAGCATCGTCCGCAGCGCCGCCTCGTGGCCGGCGTCGAGCACCGAGAGCTTGATGCCGGCCACCTTCCCGTCTGCCCGCCCGGCCAGCCGGGCCAGGAGCTCGGCGGCGGCCCCGAAGTTCGTGGCACCCCAGTACCCGGCGAGCGCCGGGTCGAACGCGGTGCCCAGCCAGTGCAGGATCACCGGCCGGTCGGCCTGGCGCAGCAGGTGCAGGTAGACGTCCAGGTAGTCGCGGGACGACCGGGCGCTCGCCGCGAGCGCCCGGCTGGCCATCAGGATCACGTCCGACCCGGCGGACTGCACGAGCTCGAGCTGCTCCTCGTAGGCCCTGACCACGTCCGGCAGCGGGTGGCCACCCGGGGACAGCTGATCGGTGCCGGCACCGCAGGCGAGGGCTGCTCCGCGCTCGGCGGCCCGCGCCGCGGACCGCGCGATCAGCTCCCGCGCCTGCACCCAGGACAGGCCCATGCCGCGCTGCGCGGTGTCCATCGCCTCTGCGACCCCGAAGCCGTAATCCCACAGGAAGTCCCTGAAACCCGCCGTCGCCTCCCAGTCGATGCCGCCGCCCGGCGTCGCCGCGACGTGCGCCGCCGCGTACACGCTGCGCGAGACCGGGGGCGGGTAGCCGCGTTCCCAGCCGGGCTCGGCAACGGACAGCGGCTCCGCGCGCCCGGGCAGCGAGATCGCCGGGCTCACCCGGCACCGGCCGTCGTCGTCGTCGTCGGCGGCGGGACGTCGACGCGGCGGCCTTCGGCCGAGGACTGCAGCGCCAGCGCGGCGAGCTGCACTCCCCTGGCTCCCTCGGCCAGGTCCCAGCGCACCGGTGTGCCCTCGGCGACCGCACGCAGGAACTGCTCCCACTGAACCTTGAACCCGTTGTCGAACTCGGCGTTGTCCGGAACGTCGGTCCACTGAGCCGGATAGTCGACCGGGTCGGGCAGGTCCGGGTTCCATACCGCACGCGGGGTGCAGGACCGGTGCTGCACTGCGCAGTGGCGCAGCCCGGCGACCGCGCTGCCGTGTGTCCCGTCGACCTGCAGCTCGAGCAGTTCCCGCCGGTTGACCCGGACTGCCCAGGACGCGCCGACCGAGGCCATCACGCCGCCCGGCAGCTCGAGCACCGCGTACGCCGCGTCGTCGGCGGTCACGTCGTACGGTGCGCCGGCCTCGTCCCAGCGCTGCGGCAGGTGCGTTGCCTGCCGCGCATACACGGCTGTGACCGGGCCGAACAGGCCCTCCAGCAGGTAGTTCCAGTGCGGGAACATGTCGAGCACGATCCCACCGCCCTCGGCGGTGCGGTAGTTCCAGGACGGTCGCTGCGCGGCGATCTCGTCACCCTCGAACACCCAGTAGCCGAACTCGAGCCGCACCGAGAGCACGCGGCCGAAGAAACCCTCCCGGACCAGACGCCGCAGCTTGATCACCCCCGGCAGGAACAGCTTGTCCTGCACCACGCCGTTGATGATCCCGGCCTCGCGGGCCGCGCGGGCGAGCGCCGCGGCGCCGTCCAGCGAGTCGGCCACGGGCTTCTCGGTGTACACGTGCTTGCCGGCGGCGATCGCCTTGCCCAGGCTCGCCGCGCGGGCGCTGGTGACCTGCGTGTCGAAGTACACCTCGACCTCCGGGTCGGACAGCACCTCGTCCAGGCTTGTCGACCAGCGCGGCAGGCCGTGCCGCTCCGCGATCGCGCGCAGCCGAGCCTCGCTGCGCCCGACAAGGACCGGCTCGGGATAGACGGCCCCGCCGTCGGCCAGCGGCACGCCGCCCTGCTCGCGGATGGCGAGCAGGGACCGGACCAGATGCTGCCGGTAGCCCATCCGCCCGGTGACGCCGTTCACGGCAACGTGCAGGACCCTGCGTTCCATCGACCGCCCTTCCTCGACCCGGACCACGCCGGCTCCTCGACCCGGACCACGCCGGCCGCGTGGTCCGTCGGTCCGCGTGGTCCGTCGGTCCGCGTGGTTCCCCGGGCCGAGGCAGGAAACCCCTTTCCAAGCTAAGCTGAGGCGAATCGCTGGGTCAACCGGCTGAAACGGATCGCGTGGATGTACCAGACGACGGCCTATAGCCCGTCGACCGGTACATTCACGCAGCGCATCAAGGGCTGGCGATGGGTGAGGGCGTGCGCACGGGAGGGGTGAGGGGCGGTGAGGGCTGTGGATCACGGCCGGCCCGGGTCCCGGGTGACCCTGCAGGATGTCGCGGACCGGGCCGGCGTCTCGATCACCACGGCGTCGCGGGTGGTGAACGGCGGAAAGCGTGGCGTCGGCGCCGAGCTGGTGCGGCGCGTGCAGCGGGCCGCCGCCGAGCTCGGCTATACCGCAAACCTCCAGGCCCGGGCCGTCGCCACCGGGCGCAGCAGCATGGTCGGCATCGTTGTGCATGACGTCGCCGACCCGTACTT
>JASHQP010000502.1 GCA_030039095.1 Streptosporangiaceae bacterium | reverse complement strand
CTGCACTAGTGTCAACGAGCCGGCGACGTTGCTAGGACGACAGCAGCGGGCCGGCGACACTATCCGGCCTGCCAAGAAGCTGTCACCAGGCCAGCCTAAATGCCCTGTTTAGCCCTTTTTAGGCGAACGGTCTCGCGGGTTTCGGCAGGGGCAGCGGGTTTCGGTCCGAGGCGTACGGCTTTTCGGCGCGCCGTATTTGCCCCGGCGGCGCAGCTGGCCCGGTCAGTAACCAGGTCCCGTCGGACGGCTCACGGGAGGCGGCTTACGGGAGGCGGCTTACGGGAGGCGGCTTACGGGACGCGGCCTAGTCGGCTGCCGCCGCCGTCCGCCACACCGATTCCTGCGCGATGCTCGCGGCCAGTGTCCCGTCCCGGCTGAAGATCCGCCCGGTGTACATGCCGCGGCCGCCCGCGATCGACTCCGGCTGCAGGTCCATCAGCACCCAGTCGTCGAGCGCGACCCGCCGGTGAAACCAGACGGCGTGGTCGATGCTGGTCGGCGGGCCGATCCGGTCGAGGCCCGGCAGCTCGGGGAGCCCGGTGAACATGTCGGAGATGTAGGTGAGGGCGCACGCGTGAAGCGTGTCGTCGCCGAGCTCATCCCTGGCTCGCATCCACACCCGCGACGGCCGCCTCTGGTCTGGCTGCGCCTGCTCGGGGATCTTGATGTCCACGCCGACCAGCAACCCGCGAATCTCGCTGTCGGGCAGCTCGTCCGGCCGTGTGACCGCGGGCGCCGCGTGCGCCTGGTAGTCGAGGCCGGGCTCGGTGACGTGGAACGAAGCGGCCATGTTGAAGATGACCTTGCCCTCCTGCACCGCGATCACCCGGCGGTTGGAGTACGAACGGCCGTCGCGGTCCTGGTCCACGGTCAGCAGCACCGGCCGGGACGCGTCGCCACGGCTCAGGAAGTACCCGTGCAGCGAGTGCGGGTGCCGCTCCGGCGCCACCGTCGCGGCGGCGGCACGCAGCGCCTGCGCGGCGACCTGCCCGCCGTACAGGCCCGAGGGACCCTCGTGCAGGACGGGGGTCAGGAAGAGGTTGACCTCGACCCGCTCCAGGGTCAGCAGGTCGAGCAGCCGCGAGCTGCTCGCTACGCGGTTCACCTGGCCGGGCATGGCCCATTGATATCACCGCACTGATCACGGTTCCTGCGGTTCGAGGCTGCCCGCGCGACCGGCTGGCTTGGATGGCGGCTTGGATGGTGGCCCGGTGCGGCTCACCGGGGCGTCACCGTTGGTCGGCGTGCAGCTGCTCGCCCGTCGCTCCCGGCACCCAGTCAAGATCCTTTTCGAAATGAACGGTCGTCCCGTCACGGTCGCCGGTCAGGCGCAGGTTGTCCACCACCGCGTCCATGATCTTCAGGCCACGGCCGTGCTCGGCGGCGAGGGCTGTTCCCGCGTCGGCTGCCCCCGCGTCGGCCAGCGGCGCGCGTGCGGCGGGCACCGCGAACGCGCCGCCCTTGTTCACGACCTCGATGACGCACCGTCCGTCCGTGACCCGCGCCAGTACCTCGTACTCGTCCGCCTGCGTGGCGTGCAGGATGACGTTGGCGCAGGCCTCGGTGAGGGCGAGCGCGATGTCGGTCCGGGTATCCGGCGTCACGCCGAGCCTGTCCAGGCATCCGTCGAGCAGCTGACGGCTGACCGGCACGCTCGCGGCGTCGCGGGGCAGGTCCAGCGCCATCTTGATCTCCACGGCGGCACCTCCGGGGGCAGGCGGTCGCGTTCGCTCAGCCACTTTCCCCGGCCACGCCGCTCCTAACCCGCCGCCCGTGATCCACGGGCTCGATGGCCTGCGGGTATTCCCCTTTCGGGGAAGAACGCGCAGAGTAATGCCCTAGGAGGTGCGACGCGGTGGGTGATGCGGTCGTCGGCGTGGTGGCGAACCCGCTGTCCGGCCGCGACATCCGCCGGCTCGTCACGCAGGCGTCGGTGTTCCCGACGGCCGAGAAGGCCAGCATGATCCAGCGGATGCTCACCGCGTTCCAGGCGGTCGGCGTGGATCGCGTGCTGCTGTCCACCGACCTCGGCGGGATCTCGGCCGCGGTTCTGCGCACGATCGGCCAGCGCCGCAGCCAGGGCATCCGGCTGCCGGAGGTGGAGTTCCTCGACGGCCAGCCGATCCGGCAGACCGCCCAGGACACCGTGGAATCGGTCCGCCGCATGGTCGCGGCCGGCGCGCGGGTGGTGGTCTGCCTGGGCGGCGACGGCACCGCCAGGGTCGCCGCCACCGCGATCGGCGACGCCGCGATGCTGCCGCTGTCGACCGGGACCAACAACGTGTTTCCCGTGGTCAGGGAAGCGACGATCGCTGGCCTGGCCGCTGGCCTGGTCGCGACCGGTGCGGTGCCGGAGCAGAGTGCGACCACGAGGGCGAAGCTGCTCGAGGCGTCGGCAGGCGGGCGGGCAGAGACCGCGCTCGTTGATGTCGCCGTGTCCACCGAACGTCACGTCGGGGCCCGCGCGGTCTGGGACCCGGCCACGCTGACCCACATCTTCTGCGCGTTCGCCGAACCGGACGCGATCGGTCTTTCCAGCATCCTGGGGCAGCTCGAGCCGGTGGACCGGCGCGAGCCGCGCGGGGTTCTCGCGCGCATCGCGGCCGGAGCGCCGCGGCG
>JASHQP010000501.1 GCA_030039095.1 Streptosporangiaceae bacterium | reverse complement strand
CGGGCAAGCTCCTCAGGAGCGCCCGGCGAGACCGGCGACGTTGCTCGCCGTCGATGACACCAGGGTCAGGCGGATGCCGACGCTGACCGGCAGGGTCTGCACACCCGACACGGCCAGGCCGGACCCGACGCCGAGCTGCCCGTTCTGGCCGCCGAGCTGCCCGGCCGGGTTGTAGCCCCAGCCGTAATAGTCGCCGTTGGCCAGCAGCGCCCCGGAGCCCTCCCACGACGAGGTGAGCGCGGTGACCTTTACATTGGCCGGCAGCCCAACGACGCGGGCCGGCCGGGTGGCCGGGGCCTGCGACCCAGTGCCGAGTTCCCGGCGTCGCCGCTGCCGCACGCGCAGACGGCACCGCGGGAGTAGAAGAGCGCGTGCGTTCGTGCGCCCGTGGCGAGCGTCACGTCGCTCAGCGGCAGCCGCTGCGGCGTGGCCTCGATGAGGCCGGACAGGCACAGGTCATCGTCGGCGTTCAGGCCCCAGCCCCACGCGTGGCCGGCCGTGTCGATCGCCAGGCCAGCGTCGAACGGCATCGGGTGGTCATTCTCACCCCGCGTGCCCGCGACTAGCGCGGCCGTCAGGGGGACGGGAACGGGCTCTCGGCCGCCAGCCGGTAGCCGGTGCGGGCCGAGAACTCCGCCAGCAGGCAGAACCGGTCACCGCGGATCAGGGTGTGCCGCCATTCGACCGGCCTGCCCGATGCGTAGCCGAGCCGCCTGATCGCGAGCGCCCCGGTCTCCGGGCCGATGCCGAGCAAGCGCCGCTCGGCCCGGGTCGGCACCACCCCGCGGATCTCCTCGCGCCCGCCATCGATCCGGACGCCGGCCCGGGCGGCGAGCTCGTCGTAGAGCGCGGTGTGGGTGAAGTCCGCATCGAGCAGCGGCCCGGCAATGTCCGCGGGCAGCCACGCGGTGTCGCGCGCGAGCGGCTCTCCGCCGGCGAGGCGCATCCGCTCCAGGCGGAACAGCGGCGCTGAGGCCTCGAGGCCGAGCCGGCCGGCGACAACGCCGTCGGCGCACAGCTCACGCGCCCTGATGACGCTGGTCTGCCGCAGGCCGGCCGACTCCACGGACGCGAACAGCGAGTACACCGCGCCGAGCGGCTGGGTGATCGCGGTCTGGCCGGCGACGCGCGGACGGCGGCCTCGCTCGGCCAGGACGAGCCCTTCCGCGCGGAGTTCACGCAGCGCCGACCGGACGGTGTGCCGGCTGACGCCATAGTCGGCAACCAGGGCCATCTCGCCCGGGAAGGACGCGTCGAATTCGCCGGCCTTCAGCCGCCGGAGCAGGTCGGCGCGCAGCTGCGCCCACAGCGGCAGCGGGCTGCCGCGGTCCAGCCTCCCGGCGTCTGCGGGGTGGCCCGCTGCGGCGCCTGCCGCCATCGATCCCTCCCTCCGCATTGGCCCCGATATGTCCGGACCCAGCGAAGCTACCGGCGCATCCCGCACAGCGGCGGGGCTGGATCGCGACGCGGCGGCCAGGCCACCCCGGCATTGCAACGCTGTCCGAATGATCGTACATTTGGCGAGTCTGGATTCCCAATGCGAGCTGGGGCCATCGGGGAGGGCGGCGATCATGGTTGAGGTGCTCCCGATCGAGACGCCGTCTCTCGGCGATCGCAGCTACCTGGTGCACGACGGGAGCGCGGCCGCGGTCATCGACCCGCAACGGGACGTCGACCGGGTCCTCGCGCTGGCCGAGCGCGAGCACGTCCGCATCACCCACGTCGCCGAGACGCACATCCACAATGACTACGTCAGCGGCGGCCTGGCGCTGTCGCGGGAGACCGGGGCCGCGTACCTGGTGAACGCGGCGGACCCGGTGGACTTCCGCCGCGAGCCGGTCGGCGACAACGACGCGGTGGACGTGAGCCCCGCGTTCAGGCTGCGGGCGCTCGCCACCCCGGGCCACACGTTCAGCCACCTTTCCTACGTGCTGGAGGCCGGCGGGAAGGTGAGCGCGGTCTTCACCGGCGGATCCCTGCTGTACGGCTCGACCGGCCGGCCGGACCTGCTGGGGCCCGCCAGCACGGGGACGCTGGCCAGGGCGCAGTACGCGTCCGCGCAGCGGCTGGCCAGCGAGCTGCCGGAATCGGCGGAGATCTTCCCGACGCACGGGTTCGGCAGCTTCTGCGCGGCGACGCAGGCGCAGGCGGCTGCGTCCACGATCGGCCGGGAGAAGCTGCTGAACCCGGCGCTGACGCTCAGCGAGCAGGCCTACGTGGACGCGCTGCTGGCAGGCCTGGACGCCTATCCGGCGTACTACGCGCACATGGGCCCGGCGAATCTCTCCGGGCCGGGCGGCCCCGACCTGACGCCGCCCAGGCCCGCCGATCCGCCGGACATCCGCCGCCGGATCGAGTCCGGGGAGTGGGTGGTCGACCTGCGCGACCGGGTCGCGTTCGCGGCGGGGTTCGTGCCGGGCTCGGTCAGCTTCCCGGTGGACGGCAGCTTTGCCAGCTATCTGGGCTGGATCCTGCCGTGGGGAACACCGGTGACCCTGCTCGGCGAGACCCCCGAGCAGGTGGCGCGGGCCCAGCGGGAACTGGTGCGCATCGGGATCGACCGCCCGGCGGCCGCGGCCACGGGGACGCCGCAGGCGTGGGCCGGCGGCCTGCCGCTGGCGTCGCTGC
>JASHQP010000043.1 GCA_030039095.1 Streptosporangiaceae bacterium | reverse complement strand
CCCGCCCAGCTCCCCAGCGGCAACAACACCAGCTCGAGCTGACGCCGCAGGCCGTCGGCGGCGGGCTGAGCCCGTTCGGCTGCGCGAGGCCAGCGGCTTTCCGCAGCGGGCCCCAGCAGGTTCGCGGCTGTGGACTCGCGCGCCCCGAGCCGCGCTCTCCCGCGGACCGTAGTGTCGATGGCGCCATTGCTGTTGCTAGAGCAACAGTGATCTTCCGTTGATCATGGTCAGCACGGGGTTCGCGGGTGCTTTTCCGGGGTTTTGCAGGTTTTCGGCCACCAGGTGCGGATTACGGTCGCCAGCGTGGCCTATTTCAGGGCGGACATAACCGTGCGGGAGGCCGCCTACGGGAAGGTGATCAGCTTGCGGCCGGGGATGATGGGGGAGACCCAGACGCCGCCGCCGCACGGGGCCATCGACGCGGCGATCACCGTGCCCGCGCTTGCGCCCGGCAGGGTGACGTCGGCCTGGCTCGCGGTCGGGCACGCGGTGGAGTATGGCTCGCTGGCCTGCGAGCCGACTGGGTTGTCCCCGTACTCGAGCTCGAACGCGGCGTAGCCGCCCGGCCGCAGCGCCACCCGGTGCGGCGCGACCGCCGGGAACAGGTAGGTGCCGGCTGCCGCGTCGTGCACGGTGGTCGGCAGAGGGTTCCCGTTGCTCGCGAGCAGCCGCAGGCCCGGGTAGCCCAGCAGGCGGCAGCCCGCCGCGGAGACGTTGTGCACCGTGAACAGCACGCCGACGTGCCCGAGCCCGGCCCCGGTCCCGTGGTCGGCGCTGCGCACGTCGCCGGTGGTGCACACCGGCCAGGAAGCGCTGGCCGCCGGCGCGGCCGGCAGCACCCGCACCGCGACGTTCACCCCGTTCAGCTGCGGGGACCCGGTCTCGCCGCAGATGCTCGCGGATGTCACCTCGGCCGTGAACTGCCCCGCCCGGCGGTAGGAATGGGAGAGCGTCAGGCCCTTGGCCGCCGGAGCCTGGCCGGCGCCCGAGCACCGCTGCGTCGCCGAGGCGTAGGTGCCGTCGCCGAAGCTGACCGTCACGCTGGCCAGCCGGAGCCAGCGCGTGCTGCCCGGGCGAGCCGATGCCTGCGCGGTAAGAGTCACCACGTCCCCGGCGAACGGCACCTCTTCGCTGGTCTGGAGATAGAGCGTCGCCGCGGCCGCGCTTGCGTCCGCGGGGGTGGCGTCCGCGGGAGTGGCGGCCGCAGCGACGCTGGCTGATGGCGCTGGCGGGTGCGAGCCACCCGATGCCTGGCCGGGTGCGCCAGTCGGATGACTGCCCCCGCAGCCCGCCAGCGCGGCCCCCGCGGCAGCCGTGACGGCCACCAGGATGATCGCCCGCCAGGCTTTCACGGTCCGCCCCCTCCAACTGCTTGCCTGACTCTCCAGACGCCGATGGCAGCGGGATGGTTGGGACCGATTGCGGCCATAGTCGTGAGGGACGTTACGTTCCGGCTGATGTTCGTGATCTCATGGCGTCGTGAACCGACCATTGCTGAACAGGCGGATGGCCGGCATGGGATCGACGATCTTCGCTGAGATGTCGGCGCTCGCGGTCTCGACCGGATCCGTGAACCTGGGCCAGGGCTTCCCCGACACCGACGGGCCGCCGCAGATCGCCGAAGCGGCCGCCGCCGCGATCCTGGGCGGCCGCGGCAACCAGTACCCGCCCGTGCCCGGCATCCCCGAACTGCGCCAGGCGATCGCCGAGCACCAGCGGCGTTTCTACGGCCTGGCGTTCGACCCGGACACCGAGGTGCAGGTGACCGCCGGGGCCACCGAGGCGATCGCCGCCTCGCTGCTGGCGCTCGTCGAGCCGGGAGACGAGGTGATCGCGTTCGAGCCGTACTACGACTCCTACGCGGCGTGCATCGCGCTGGCCGGCGGCGTGCGCGTGCCCGTGACGCTCCGGGCGCCCGGCTTCCGGCCGGACCTGGACGAGCTGCGCGCCGCTGTCACCCCGCGGACGCGGCTGATCCTGCTGAACACGCCGCACAACCCCACCGGCTCGGTCTTCACCCGCGACGAGCTGACCGCGATCGCCGAACTCGCGTGCGAGCGGGACCTGCTCGTGATCTGCGACGAGGTCTACGAGCACATGGTGTACACGGGGGAGCACGTCCCGATCGGCTCGCTGCCTGGCATGCGCGAGCGCACCGTGTCGATCAGCTCCGCGGGCAAGACGTTCTCGTTCACCGGCTGGAAGGTCGGCTGGGTGACGGCCGCCCCGGAACTGATCCTGGCCGTCCGCGCCGTGAAGCAGTTCCTCACGTTCGTCAGCAGCGGCCCGTTCCAGTACGCCGTGGCCGAGGCGCTGCACATGCCCGATGCGTACTACGCCGGGATCAGCGAAGGGCTTCGCGCCAAGCGTGACCTGCTCTGCGCCGGCCTGGCCGAGGTGGGCTTCGTCGTGTACCCGCCGGACGGCACGTACTTCGTCACCACCGACATCCGCGAACTCGGCGACTCCGGCGGCGTGGAATTCTGCCGCGACCTGCCGCGCCAGGCCGGCGTGGTGGCGATCCCCAACTCGGTGTTCTACGACGACGCCGAGGCGGGCCGGACCCAGGTGCGGTTCGCGTTCTGCAAGCGGCCGGAGGTCCTGCAGGACGCGCTCGCCCGCATCGGGAAGTGGGCTGCGGGCCGGTAGCCAGCAGGCAGCCCGGGCGTGCTTGCAGGCGGTTTGCGTTGGAGTGCACTCCAGCGCTTAGGGTCGAATGCGTGACCGGCTGGACCACCAGGGAGGCCGCCGAGAAGTGCGGGCTGACCCAGTACACGCTGCGCTGGTACGAACGCATCGGCCTGCTCGACCGGGTCGAGCGCACCGCCGACGGGCGCCGGCGCTTCAGTGATTCCGACCTCGACTGGCTGATGCTGCTGAGCAAGCTCCGTGCGACCCGGATGCCCGTGCGGGACATGCTCGGCTACGCCGAGCTGGTGCGGTCGGGAGCGCGCGAGCAGGAACGGATCGACTTGCTGCGTGAGCACCGCGAGCGGGTCCGCCAGGCCCTGGTGGAACAGCAGGAATGCCTGAAGCTGCTCGACGCGAAGATCGGGCACTACTGCAGCCGCCTGGCTGCGGTCGGACAAGGATAGGCGGAACTGGCGTGCGCAAGGTTTCACTGGGTGAGCTCACGGTCTCGGCGCAGGGCCTGGGCTGCATGGGGATGAGCGAGTGGTACGGCCGGCCCGACTGGGACTCCTCGATCGCCACCATCCACCGCGCGCTCGACCTCGGCGTGACGTTCATCGACACCGCCGACATCTACGGAGCCGGCCACAACGAGGTGCTCGTCGGCCGGGCGATCGCCGGCCGGCGCGACGAGGTGCAGCTCGCCACGAAGTTCGGCGTCGACCGCTCCGGCGGCGACGACAAGAGGGTCATCCGCGGCGAGCGCGGCTACGTGAAGCGGGCCTGCGAGTCGTCCCTGATCCGGCTGGGCGTCGACGTGATCGACCTGTACTACCTGCACCGGCCGCCGCAGACCGCCGAGATCGAGGAGACCGTCGGTGCCATGGCCGAGCTGGTGGCCGAGGGCAAGGTGCGCTACCTCGGGCTGTCGGAGGTGGACAGCGCCGTGGCGCGCCGGGCCCACGCGGTGCACCCGATCTCTGCGGTGCAGAGCGAGTACTCGCTGTGGTCCAGGGACCCCGAGACAACCGTGCTCGACGCGCTGCGGGAGCTCGGCGTCGGGCTGGTGCCGTACTCGCCGCTCGGCCGGGGCTTCCTGACCGGCACGGTCGACGTGGCCGCGCTGGACGCCAAGGACTTCCGCAGCCGCAACCCGCGGTTCACCGGGCCGGCCCTGGAAGCGAACCAGGCCATCGCCGACGCGGTGCGCAAGGTGGCCGACGCCAAGGGCGTCGCCCCGGCGCAGGTGGCCCTGGCGTGGGTGCAGGGCCAGGGCGAGCGGCTCGGTATCCCGCTGGCCCCGATCCCCGGCACCAAGCGGGTGAGGTGGCTGGAGCAGAACGTGGCCGCGCTGGACATCACGCTCACCCCCGATGAGCTTGCCGTGCTCGACCCGCTCGGCGACCAGGTCGTCGGCGCCCGCTACTGATCTCGGCGCACCCCTCACGCTGGCGTGGCAGGGCCTGCGCGGCGCGGCGAGCCCGCGGTGAGCGTGTAGCGCACCTCGAGGTGCTCGGCGGAGCGGTTGGCGGTGATCGCGACGCTGTCGCCGGGCAGCAGCGCGTGGTCGTCGACGACCGCTTCGCCGGTCACGGTGAAGCTGATCCTGTGGCTGAGCAGCGCGAGGCTGGCTTCCGGCCGGCCGAGGTCGCTCGCGTCCTGCCCGCCGAGGGCCGTCGGGGTGATGGTCTCGCTGGCCCGGGTCACCGCCAGCCCGTGCTCGGCGAGCAGCGTGTAGAGCCCGCGCTGGCCGAGGTCACCGCGCTCGATGGCGATGGCCAGCGCGGCCGGGAGCAGCGGGGCGGGCAGGTAGGACGTCTGCAGGATCAGGGGCCTGGCGCCGACCAGCCGGAGGCGCCGCAGCCGGAGCACCTCGGCGGGGCCGCCGAGGCGGGCGCTGACCGGTTCCGGCGGGGCGACGGTCTGCGCCGCGAGCAGCATGGTGGTGATCTCGGCTCCTTGCGCGGCGAGGTCGGTGGCGAAGCTGCGAAGGTGGCCCAGGTCGTAGGAGTAGCGGGCGGCCACGTAGGTCCCGCTGCCGTGCCGGGTGTCGACGAGCCCGTCGTCGATCAGCAATGCCACGGCCTGCCGCAGCGTCATGAGGCTGACGCCGAACTCGTCGGCGAGTTCCCGCTGGGATGGCAGCGAGCTGCCGACCGGCCACTGGCCGCTGCTGATGCGATCGTGCAGGCGCGCGTGGATCTGGAGGTACTTGGGCTGCCGCTCGGCAGCACTCGGCCGCGCCGGGCCGGGTCCCTGCCGGGCCCGGCTGCCCCCCTGGCTCGTCACCGCCAGGCCTGGTCCACGGCGGCGCGCAGGTCGGCGACGGCGCGTGATATGTCGCTGGCCGTGGCGCCGTCGAGTACCTGGCGCATCAGCGCGGAGGCGACGACGACGCCGTCGGCGCGGCGAGCGGCGGCGGCGGCCCGGCACGAGGTGTCGATGCCGAAGCCGATCAGCACCGGCCGCTGGGTATGGTGGCGTGCCCGGTCGGCGACGGCCCAGCCGCTGGTGTCGTCGCGGTCGCGCGCGGGCCCGGTCGTGGCCATGACGCTCATGACGTAAAGGAAACCGTGTGACCGGCCCGCGATGAGCCGGATCTGCTCGTCAGGGGTGGCCGGGGTGACCATCAGCGTGGCGTCGAGCCCCGCGGCCTGCGCCGCGCTCAGGTAGTCGCCGGCCTCGCTGACCGGAAGGTCGGGGACGATCGTGCCGCGGATCCCGGCGTCGGCGAGCGCGCGGCAGTAGCTGGCGGGTCCTCGCCGGTACACGTGGTTCGCATAGGCCATCGCGATCAGCGGAACGCCGCTGCCCGTGCGCTTGCCCAGCTGCTCGAGGATGGCGGCCTGGGCCGCGCCGCGGGCGATCGCGGCGGCAGACGCCTGCTGGATGATCGGGCCGTCGAGCATCGGATCGGAGAACGGCAGCCCGATCTCGACCGCGTCGGCGCCCGCGTCGATCATGGCGGCCAGCAGGTCGGTCCAGTCGTCCCGGATCCCGCCGGTGACGTACGTGACGAGGATGGGCCGGCCGGCGCCGCGCGCCGCGCCGAGTGCGGCCTCAACGGCGGCCATCGGCGAGCTCCTTCAGGATCGCGGCGTCCTTGTCGCCGCGGCCGGACATGGTGATCAGCACCGTGGTCCCGGACGGCAGCTCACCGGTGCGCGCGGCGCGCTCAGCCCAGGCCAGGGCGTGCGCGGACTCCAGCGCGGGCAGTATGCCCTCGGTGCGGGCGCACAGTTCCACGGCGGCGATGGCCTCCTCGTCGGTCACGGTGTGGTACTCGGCGCGCCCGGCCGCTGCGAGGTGGGCGTGCTCGGGCCCGACGCCCGGGTAGTCCAGGCCCGCGGAGACCGAGTGCGCCTCGGTGATCTGGCCGTTGTCATCCTGCAGGAACAGGGACAGGTAGCCGTGCAGTACGCCGCTGTGGCCGTTGGCCACCGCCGCGCCGCCCGCCGCCTCGACCCCGACGAGCCTGGCCGTCGTGCCGGCGAAGCCGGCGAACGTCCCCGCCGCGTTCGAGCCACCGCCCACGCACGCCACGACCACGTCGGGAATCGCGCCCGGCAGCAGCCCGGCGCACTGGGTGCGGGCCTCGTCGCCGATCACGCGCTGGAACTCGCGCACCATCCACGGGTAGGGATGCGGCCCCATCACCGAGCCGACGCAGTAGTAGGTCGTGTCAACGGTCGTCACCCAGTGCCGGAACGCCTCGCTGGTGGCGTCCTTCAGCGTCGCCGAACCCGAGCAGACGGGGATCACCGTCGCGCCCAGCAGTTCCATGCGGAACACGTTCAGCTCCTGCCGGGCCATGTCCCGTTCGCCCATGTAGATCGTGCAGCCGAGGCCCAGGCGCGCAGCCGCCGATGCCGCGGCGACGCCGTGCTGGCCGGCTCCGGTCTCGGCGACCAGGGCGGTTTTGCCGAGCCTGACGGCCAGCAGCGCCTGCGCGATCGTGTTGTTGATCTTGTGACTGCCGGTATGCGCCAGGTCCTCGCGCTTGAGCAGCACGCGCACGCCGAGCGTCGCGGACAGCCGCGCCGCCTCGGTGACCGGCGTCGGTCGCCCCGCGTAGTCACGGAGGCTACGTGCCAGTTCGGCGCGGAATCCCGGGTCGGCCCAGGCGGCGCGGAAAGCCCGCTCGAGTTCCTCGCACGCGGGGACCAGGGCCTCGGGCACGAACCGCCCGCCGAACGGCCCGAACCGGCCGCGTTCCGCGGGGTCACCCATCACCGGCCCGGCCGGTATCCCGGTCCTTCCGGCCGGTGTCTGCATGGTCGGGGTCATCGCCGACCGCCTCCTCATTTCTAGAGTTCTAGAAGACTATCACGTTGATGCGCTTCGGCGGCGCGGGCCGCCGGGTGCAAATGCGACAAGAGCATCGGCGCGGACGCTGGTTTCAGAGGAGGAGACGCTGTGGCATCGGTGCGAGAAGCCCGGTGCGGGGAAGGAAGCAGCCATGCGAGTGATCATTGTGGGCTCGGGCATCGTGGGGGCGAGTTGCGCCTACACGGCTAGCTCCCGCGGTGCCGAGGTGCTTCTGGTCGATGCCGTACTGCCGGGCCAGGCCACGGCCGCGGGCGCGGGGATCGTGTGCCCGTGGTCGTCGTCGATGGCCGACGACCCGGTCTGGTACGACATTGCCTGCGCCTCGGCCCGGTTCTACCCGGGCCTGGTCGCCGAGCTTGCGAACCACGGCGAGGTCGACCTGGGATACCGCCGGGTCGGCGGCCTGATCCTGGCTGGCTCCCCGGAGCAGCAGGAGACCATCTTGCAGCAGCTTCTGGCCAGGCGCGCCGCGGCACCGGAGATCGGCGACGTTGCGGCCCTGTCCGCCGCCGAGGCCCGCGCGCTCTTCCCGCCGCTTCGGGCCGACTGCGCCGCTGTCCGCGTCGCCGGGGCATGCCGGGTGGACGGCCGGCTGGTCGCGAGCTCGCTGGTCAGGGCCGCGACGTCCGAGGGAACGGTGCTCACGTCGAGCCGGGCGGAACTGGTGTGCCGCGCGGGCCGGGCCATCGGGGTGATGCTCAAGGGCCAGTTCGTCGAGGCCGACGCCGTCGTGGCCGCGACCGGCGCGTGGACCATGTCGTTCCTGGAGCCCGCCGGCGTGACCGTCCCCGTGACGCCGCAGCGAGGGCAGATCGTGCACCTGTCAACCGAGCCGGATGACACCAGCACCTGGCCGGTGGTGCTCCCGTCGACGAGCAGCCACTACCTGCTGGCGTTCGACGGCTCGCGGGTGGTCGTCGGCGCCACCCGCGAGTCAGGGACGGGTTTCGACTACCGGGTGACGCCGGGAGGCCTCGCGGAGGTCCTGGACCAGGCGCTGGCCGTGGCGCCCGGGCTTGCCACGGCTACCTATCTGGAGACCAGGGTGGGATTCCGGCCGATGAGCCCGGACGGACGGCCGCTGCTCGGCCCGGTGCCCGGCGTCGAGGGCCTCGTGGTCGCGACCGGCCTCGGCCCGAGCGGGCTGACCCTGGGCCCCTACGTGGGCGCCATCGCGGCCCTGGTCGCTCTCGGCGAGCCACCCGGTCTGGATCTGGGGCCGGTCAACCCGCTGCGCGCCGCACCGCCCACCGCTCGGCTGACCGCGGCTGACCTTGCCTGACGGGCCGCCGGTGCCGGTCCCGCAGGGTCAGAACGCCAGCAGGTCGAGTTCCCCGGACAGGACCCGCGCGGTCACCGTGTGCGCAGCGCCGCCGATCACCGGAATGCCGACGTGCACATAGCCGGAGGTGACCTGGTCGCTGACCGCGTAGGCAACCGAGCCCGGCAGCGACAGCGTGGCCTGGGACGAGACGAGATCGATGCTGACCTGCTGGGGCGCCGCGGCGAACGTCGCGGACAGGTGCCCCGACGTGATCACGGCCTGCAGTGAACGTGAGCTCAGTCCCGTCGCGCTGACGTCGACGCTCGCGGCCGTGATCCGCAGCGTCCCGGCGAGGCCGGAAACGATCACATGGCCGGATGGCTGGCTGAGCACGACGGCGGTATGCCGTGGCACGACCAGCCGCCAGTTCGCCGTGCACGGGCTTGCGGTGGCACACCGGTAGCGCAGGCGGAGCAGATGGGCGCCGGCCAGGCGGTCCGAGGAGGCCGGGGCGCGACCTCTCCAGTCCAGCTGCCCGGTCAGCGCTACCCGGCCCGCCGCCGCGCCGACGACGGTCAGCTGCCCGGGCACGGCCTGCAGTTCTACCGTGCGCACCGGCCCGGCGCTGACGGAAACCGTGCTGGTCCCGCCCGTGCCGTGGCCGCCGGC
This sequence comes from Streptosporangiaceae bacterium, assembly GCA_030039095.1. The sequence continues at coordinate 2,654 of JASHQP010000043.1, read as the reverse complement.
GTGCTTAGCGGCAGCCGAAGCGGCAGCGGCGGCGGTGACGGCGAGGAGGGCGGCAGCGCCGACAACGACGGCCGGGGAGCGCCACAGCTGACGCCGCGCGCCCGGCTCCGGCACGGCCGGGCGGGGGTCGCCGGGCGGCCGGCGGGGGTTCATGAGCGTTGCCTGCCCGATTGGGAGAAAACCATCCGGATATCCGGATGAGTCTTGCATATGGGGCCATTGGATGTCGTGTCGGCAGCAGCCATACTAGCGCTGCGCTAGCGGATCGCCGGTGGGGGCTTGACGTCGGCCACCGGCTGGTATTTCACTGTCGCGCGTGCTCCGCTGCCCGGCCAGGCCCCGCTTCTCCCCCGTGGTCTCCTGGCGGCGGGCACCAAACCTTCGCGGCGCGGGCCGCGCCGGGCTGTGCCCCGGTGCGGCCCTGCGCCGGCCGGGCCGTGACCGCGAACCTCGGTGGGCACCAGCGGTCATGATCTAGAGTTCCGGCATGATCTCCGAAGAAACGGTGGCGCAGGTAGCCACCCTGATGCCGCAGCCCGATCGCAGTGTCCTCGCCATCGCGCCGCCAGGAACTGGGCCGGGAACATGGGCGGGCGCGCCGAGCGCCGCTCGTGGCGACGGAGAGATCTACCTCGCCTACCGCTTGCGCCGCCCGCAGGGGCGGGGGCGGGGCTACGCCGTCGTCGTGGCGCGTTCGGCCGACGGCGTGCACTTTCAGACCATGCTCACGATCGGCCGGGAAGAACTCGGCGCGGAGTCACTGGAGCGCCCGGCGCTCGTGCCCGCCCCCGACGGTGGCTGGCGGCTGTACCTGAGCTGTGCCACGCCGGGCACCAAGCACTGGCGCGTCGAGATGCTCGAGGCACAGCATCCGGGGGCGTTCGACGCGCGGCGCAGCCGGATGGTGCTGCCCGGTGACGCCGACACGGCCGTCAAGGACCCGGTGATCGTGCGCGACGGGGACCTGTGGCATCTCTGGGCCTCGGTGCACCCGCTCACCGACCCGGACCAGACCGACCGGATGGCGACCGACTATGCGTGCAGCACCGACGGCCTGTCCTGGTCCTGGCAGGGCACCGCGCTGAGCCCCCGGCCCGGCGAGTGGGACGCGCGCGGTGCGCGGGTGACGTCCGTCCGGCTTTCGCCGGGCAGCGTCGTCGCGTACTACGACGGGCGGGCCACGGCGGCGGAAAACTTCGAGGAGCGGACCGGCGTCGCCGCCGGTGACCAGCCGGGTGCGCTGACCGCGCGCGGGCCGATTGCGCAGTCGCCGTACCGGGACGGGGCGCTGCGCTATCTGAGCATCCTTGACCTCGGCGACACCCACGAGCGCTACTACTACGAGATGACCCGGGCGGACGGGGCGCACGAGCTGCGCACCGAGTACCGCTGACCGGGCGGTGAGCGGAACCAGCCTCAGAAAGCCCGGGGCTGGCCGTTGCGCGCCTGGCGCTGTCCTTCGGGCCTGGCCCCGACCATCCCGCCCGAGTCGCCGCGCGGCTGCAGCCAGTCGCTGAAGTCCTCGCCGGTCATCTCCTCGAGGAGCTTGACGTCCTTCTCGAATCTGGGGATCAGGGCCTGACGCTGCTCCCACGTCAGGGGCTGCCGGGCCGGGCTGTCCCGCTGCAGGATCTGTTCCAGCGATCCGGTCACCGCACCCGCGCCCGGCAGGACGTGGCTCACCGCCACGCTGGCGCGCAGCGCCCTGGACACGGCGCGGTGCCGCAGCGATCCCTGCGGATGGGCGGTGACGTTCTCCCGCGGCACCTCGGTGAGCACACCTTGCGGCACGCCGAGGAAACCGCAGATCCGGTCCAGCGCCCGGGTGGGGTCGTCGAGCAGGGTGCGGTAGCGGAATACCAGGACGTTTTCCCGGGGGAACATCGTGTACAGGTGCTCGAGCTGCTCCCCGTAGCGCCCGAGCGCCGTGTAGTGCCAGAAATCCGCCCAGCCGGCCGCGATCCGGCGCTGTTCCTCGGCGCAGGCAAGGATGAAGTCGCCGATCGGGTCGAGGCCGGCCGACCAGAGGTGGGTCCAGTTCGAATGGGCCCGCTCCACCGGGTCGCGCAGGATCGCGATCAGCTTGGCGTCCGGGACCAGCGCCCGGATGCGGCGCTGAGCGTCCCGGTCGTACAGGTAGAACGGGGTCGACTCGCCGCGCAGGACACCCGCGGGCGCCGGGTCGAACAGAGCCTCGTAGTCGTCCCGCCGCCACACGTGCTCGCGGTATGTCTGAACGTCGCCGGGGCCGCCCCTGGCCGGCGGCGGGCCGTCGGTGAGGAAAAACTTGGGTTCCTTGACCGCCGACATGTAGAGCGATGGGTGCCGGGTGAGCGCGACGTGCACAGCCGTGGTGCCCGCCTTGGGTGCGCCTGCGATGAAGAAGTCGGGCAGGGCCATGGCTTCTCCTGAGTTGATGGCCCGAGGGGCGAGGGGAAAGACTACTATACCCACTTTGTTTGTAGCCTTAACCTCTACTCATCGTCTATACCCGGCAGACGCTTTTCGATTCATGGCGGCCAGCTCGTCTGGGCGGCGGGCGGCGCGAACGAAGCCGCCGCTGACCGCGCACGTACAGCGGACGGCCATGGCGTACGGGACGGCCACGTAGCGGGCGGGAAGCACCATGGCGGCCAGCGCCGCGGCCGCTACGG
>JASHQP010000500.1 GCA_030039095.1 Streptosporangiaceae bacterium | reverse complement strand
TTCACTCGTCCCCTCCCGGGAACTGAGATGGATTGGCGCCACTCAGCCAAGACCGGGAGGGGACCCCCGCCGCGGAACCGGCAGGGAAACGTCAAATCGTGTCGGGCAGATCCAGTGGCCGCCGCTGGGCAGTTTTCATGGCCGCCAGCGGGCAGCTATCTGGCCGTCTCTGGGCAGTCTCTCGTGGCCGTCGTCAGCCCCAGCCGCGTCCCGATCGCCACATCGCTATGCCCCGACAACAACGGAGCCAGCAATGGCAGCAGCGCATTCAGGTCCGTCGACAAATCCACATCCATATACGCCAAGATCGCCGCGTCACTGTGCGACCACACCGACCGCAAAGCGCCACCGCGGCCCGGCCGCCCCAGCCGCACCGCACGCACCCCCTCCAGCTCGGCCGCCAAAACCAGCGCCAGGGGCCACGTTGCGTCATCACTGCCGTTGTCCGCGATCGTGATCCGCGCCGAAAACGGAAACTCCTCACGCACAAACGCGTGCAGCCGGCGCACACCCGGCCCCAGATCACGCTCCTCGTTACGAACCGGGATGACGATGTCTACCGCGGTGGCGGACGGCGCCGAAGGGCGCCGCTCTCCCAGCTCAGCGGTCTCTCGCAGCAGTGAGTCTGATGTCATGCCCTCATCGTGGGCGGCGAGATTACCGGTGGTCTTAGGCCAATTGCTGAGATTCCTCTGAGCGCTGCGGCACCTCGGCGAGGTCTCGGCCAACCCTCAGAGTGCTGAGCAGACCGCGAGAAATGCCCCGCCTAACTTCACATCCAGGACGCCGCGGACAAGCCGCGGCGAGTCACAGCAAGGAGTTTCCGATGAGCCTGAAGATGCCGATTCCCCGCCTCCGCCCGCCGGCCAAGCCGACGGCGCCCGCGACCGGAGGAAGGCCCAAGCCGCCGGCCGGCCGGGCGTTCCCGGGACGGCGGGGCAAGCCGGGCCAGCGGGGTTCCTGCTAGGCCCGGCCGGGGCGCGGGTGGCCGCGGAGGGGAGCCGGGTGTCCAGGCGGCTCCCCTCCGGCGTGCCCGGAAGGAGGGAGGGAATGCGCGCGGAGAAGGCAGGAGCAACCGTGCCAACGGACACGACCTTGAACGTGACGCAAGCGGCCCCGGGCGCGTTCGGCAGGCTTCGCCTGGCGGCCGGGGTTTTCAGCCGGTTCTGGCCCTACACGCGCGGGGACCGTCTGCGGCTGCTGCTGGCGGGCATCGCGCTGATCACGGTGTCGGGCTGCGAGGTCGTGGCGGTGCTGCTGTTCGACGAGATCACCACGCGGGTTCTGCAGCACCGTCGGCTGGCCGGGTTCTGGGCGCCCGCGGGCGCCTGGCTGGCGGCGGCGTGCGTCGCCGCGCTGGCGATGTTCGCCGCCGGGTACCTGACGTCGCTGGCCGGGGAGCGGTTCATGCTGCGGCTGCGCGATGCGGTGTTCGCGCACGCCCAGCGCCTGTCACCGGGGTTCTTCGCGCAGCGACGGCTGGGGGATCTGATGGTGCGGCTCACCGGCGACGTCGAGGTCGTGGAGCAGCTGGCCTGCTCCGGCCTGGTCACCGCGGCCTGCTCCGCCGTGAGTGTGATCTTGTTCGCCGGCGCGGCGGTGGCGCTGGACTGGCGGCTGTCACTGGCCGTGCTCGCGGTCGCGCCGGTGCTGGCGCTCGCGGCGCGCGCGTTCTCCGGAAGGGTCGGCGCCGCCGCGGCCGCCGAACGCGACGCCAGCGGGTCGATCACGAGCGCGGTCGAGCAGGGTCTGGCGAACCAGACCCTGGTGCAGGCGTTCAACCGGCAGGGCGCCGAGTCCCGGCGGCTGCACCGTGAGGGCGTCTCGTGGCTGCGGGCACGGATGGCGGCCGCGCGGCTGAGCTCCGCGTACGGCCCCCTGGTTTACCTGATCGAGACCGTCGGCGTCCTGGCCGTTCTGGGTGTGGGGTCGTGGCAGGTGGCAGCCGGGCAGACGAGCCTCGGCGGGCTGCTCGCGTTCGCGGTGCTCGCCGCCTACCTCTACCCGCCGATCCAGGAACTGAGCGCGGTGGCGCTGGACGTCTCCCAGGCGTCGGCCAGCGCGGGGCGGATCACCGAGATCCTGCACGCCCGGCCGCAGGTCAGCGACGGCACCGCGGTCGGCGCCCGGCTGCGCAGCGCCGGGCGGGTCGAGTTCGCCGGCGTCACGTTCGGGTATCCCGGAACGGGCCAGCCGGTGCTGGACGGGCTGTCGTTCACCGCGGGCCCGGCACGGGTGCTGGCGGTCGTCGGGCCCAGCGGCAGCGGCAAGTCGACGATCGCCCGGCTGCTGCTGCGCTTCTACGACCCCTGCGCCGGGCGCGTGCTGCTCGACGGCATCGACGTCCGCGAGCTGTCCACGCGGACCCTGCGCCGCAACGTCACGCTGCTGCAGCAGGACAGCCCGCTGCTGGCCGGGACCGTCATGGAGAACATCGGCTACGGTGCGAGCGCCGCGACCGGTGCCGAGATCGTCGCCGCGGCGCGGGCGGCGGATGCGCACGGGTTCATCGCCGCGCTGCCCGAGGGCTATCAGACCGTGGTCGGCGAGGGCGGTCACCCGCTGTCCGGCGGGCAGCGGCAGCGCATCGCCATCGCCCGCGCGCTGATCCGCGACGCGCCCGTGCTGATCCTCGACGAGCCCACGACCGGGCTCGACGACGCCGGCGCGCGGCGGGCGATGGCGCTGCTGCGCGGCCTGATGGCGGGGCGGACGACGATCCTGATCACCCACGATCTGCGCCTGGTCGACGGGGTCGATGAGGTGCTGGTCCTCGGCGAGACGATGCCGGGCCGCTGGAGCGTGCCAGCCGCCCCGGCAATGCGCTAGGTGGCCGGTGTTACCGCCACGCGCGAAAACACCAGCCTCCCAGGGCGTGTCCCGCGGATCTTGACCTGCCATAGTGTCGCCGGCCCGTAGCTGTGGCTCCAGCAGCAGCAACGAGCCGGCGACCCTATTGCGGCCCGCTGGGCCCCGCGGCAGGATGCCTTGAATGCCTGATATGTTGAGTTTTCAATGGGCCGGCTGCACTGATTCTGGTCAGCCAGCGAGTTCCGGCTCGGCGCACACGGCCTTTTTGGCACGCCCGTATTTACCTCGACGACGCCACGGGCCGGCCGGCGCCTGTTCGGCGAGACTGGCCGGATCGAGCCATTGCGCCTCGTTCAGGCCCGGACTCTCGGCGAGGGCCTGGCGCTCCTCACCTGCCGCCTGGGTTAGCTTGCGTCGCCGGCCGGGACGGCCGGGACGGCCGGGACGCTCAAAAAATAGAACACGTTTCAGTATTGCCGAGCGCGGCGGAGGGATCTACCGTGTGCTCAGGCCCAGCCGATCAAGCGCTTGATTCAGCTTCCCGGGCCATCCTCCGACGACCCCCACACCGAAGAGGAGACCCCACATGCAGCACCGTCACGACCCTCGCCTGTCCGATTTAAACCAATCTGCCCTATCTTGCGGACCGTCCCGTCGCGCCTTCATGGCCGGAGCGGCAGCGGCCGGCGCCCTGGCCTTGTGGGTGCCGGTATTCCGGGTCAGCCCGGCCAGCGCGCAGGCCACCTCGTCCCCGCCGCCGAACTTTCCGTCGTCGATCCCGGTCTACCAGCAGGCATACCAGAACTGGGCCGGCATGATCGTCATCGACGACGTCTGGACCTGCGCGCCCGCCTCGGCCGCCGAGGTTGTCTCCCTTGCCAACTGGGCGCAGGCCAACGGGTACCGGCTCCGGGCGAAGGGGATGTGCCACGGCTGGTCACCGCTCCTGCTGCCCGCGGGCAGCACCGGGGCCGGTTACGTGCTGCTGGACACCACCCAGAACCTGACCTCGGTGTCGATCAGCGCCGGATCGCCGGCCACGGCCACGGTGGGCACGGGCGTCACCATGAACACGCTGACCAACGCGGTCGCCGCGGCCGGCTACGGGTTCTGCGCGATCCCGGCACCCGGCGACATCACCGTCGGCGGCGCGCTCGCCATCAACGCGCACGGCAGCGCGATCCCGGCGGCCGGCGAGACCATGCTGTCCGGGCAGACCTACGGCTCGCTGTCCAACCTGGTCCTGTCGCTGACGGCGGTCGTGTGGGACTCCTCGTCCAGCCAGTACGTGCTGACGACGTTCCAGCGCTCGGACCCGGACATCCGCGCGTTCCTGGCGCACCTGGGCCGCGCGTTCGTCACGTCGGTCACCCTGCAGCTCGCGCCGTCGCAGAACCTGCAGTGCCAGAGCTGGGTGGACATCTCGGCCGCTGACCTGTTCGCCCCGCCCGCCAGCGCCGGATCCAACTCGCTCGCGAGCTACGCCGAGGGGGCCGGCCGGGTCGAGGCGATCTGGTTCCCGTTCACCGACACGCCGTGGCTGAAGGTCTGGTCGATCGCGCCGAGCCGGCCGCTGCTGTCGGTGAAGGTGACCAGCCCGTACAACTACTCGTTCACGAACGACGTGACCTCCTCGGAGAACACCTTCTTCGACGAGGTCGCGGACGGCGACGTCTCCGGCACGCCGGCCTTCGAGGCGGCCGCGATCGCGCTGGTGGACACCGGCCTGGTGTTCACCGGCACCTGGGACCTCTGGGGCCAGTGGCAGGATGTGCTGCTCTACGTGGAGCCGAGCACGGTGCGGATCGTGGAGGCCGGCTTCGCGATCATCACCTCGCGCTCCAGCATCCAGCAGGTGGTCAGCGACTTCTACACGCAATACAGCAGCCTGCTGTCCAGCTACGCGGCGCAGGGCCTGTACCCGATGAACGGGCCGATCGAGATCCGGGTCACCGGCCTGGACAGACCCTCGGACGCCCTGGTCAGCGGCGCGCAGTCGCCGATCCTGTCCTCGGTGCGGCCCCGCCCCGACCAGCCCGGCTGGGACACCGCGGTCTGGCTGGACATGGGCACGCTGCCGGTCACCGCGGGCTTCTCCGCGTTCTACGCGGACATGGAGGCCTGGATCTGGAGCCACTACACCGGCAGCTACGCGTGCGTCCGGCCGGAGTGGTCCAAGGCCTGGGGATGCACATCGACCGCGCCGTGGACCAGCACGACGATCCTCGGCGCCGCAATCCCCGCCGCCGTCAGCGCTGGCCAGGCCAGCGACGACGGCTGGAGCACGGCCGTGTCGATCCTGGCCGGCTACGATCCCAGCTCGGTGTTCAGCAGCCCGTTCCTGGACACCTTGTTCGGCTGATGCTGCTGCGGAGCAACGCGAGGGGCCAGATTGATCTACCACATCGCCACGGCGTCCGACTGGGCGCACGCGCAGGCCTGCGGCGAGTACACGACGTCGACGCGCGGCAGGACGCTGGCTCAGGAGGGTTTCATCCACTGCTCGGCCGCTGACCAGGTGGCGGCGGTGGCGAACACGATCTACCAGGGGGTGCCGGACCTGCTGGTGCTCGAGATCGACACGGGCCGCGTCCGGCCAGAGATCCGGCTCGAGCGGGTACCGGGCTCGGACCAGCCGTATCCGCACATCTACGGGCCGCTCAACACCGACGCGGTGACGGAGACGAGGCGGTTCGAGCCGGGCCCCGACGGCCGGTTCCACTTCCCCGCGGCGCAGCGGCGAGCTGCCCGGCCGGACTAGCCGCTGCCGAGCTGGAGGTGCCAGAAGATCAGGACCGGGTCGCCGTTCCTCGCGGCTTGCGCGGCGACCGGGCACCAGTCCTGGAGCGTCCAGATGTCCGACGGGTGCTGGGGGAGGATCCGGACCGGTGGCGGCGCCTCGTTCGGATCGCTCCACCCGGCCCGCAGTTCCTCGCAATGGCGGACCTGGAAGCCGAGCGGCAGCGCCGCTGCCAGGTACTCGCTGGTGACCCGGGTGTAGTGGGGCAGGTACCCGTAGCCGCCGTCGGGCAGCGCCTGGACGAGGCGGTACTTCATGCGCGAGTCGGAGATCACCAGATGCCCGCCCGGGCGCAGCACGCGGGCGAACTCGGCGAGCACCGGGCCGAGGTCCGGCACGTGCGTGAGCGCCAGAGCGCATACGACCAGATCGACACTCTCGTCGGCCACCGGGAGCCGGTGCAACTCGCCCTCGCGGAAATCCGCGCCGCCCACCTTTGCCCGCGCCACGTCCAGCATCTGCGGGCAGATGTCGACGCCGACGACGGCATGGCCGAGTGAGCTGAGATACGCCGCGTGACGCCCGGTGCCACAGGCCGCGTCCAGCGCGGTGCCGGCCGGCAGCCCGTTCAGGATCCGCCGCATCACCGGCTGCTCGGCGTCGATCAGGTCGTTGGGCTCGTCGTAGTGCCCGGACCACGCGGCATAGCCCTCCGCTATCGGCACGGGCCGGGTCCCGACGCCTTCACCAACCTGGTCGGCGGAATCCAGCAGCGCCCTGATCTCTGCGATGCGGGCGCGCGTGAATTCCTCGTCGTAGTCCCCGTTGAACGCGCGCATCAGGGCGATCCCCTCGAGGCCGAGCAGGAACGCCAGCGGATGCTGATAGATCACCGCCCGATGCTAGAAGCGCCCAGACGCCTCGTGCCACCGAATATCGCCCGGCTCGAC
>JASHQP010000499.1 GCA_030039095.1 Streptosporangiaceae bacterium | reverse complement strand
GACAACAGGTTGTCCAGCACCACGCGTCCGAGCGCGTCGCTGCGACGGGACGCACCGACGATGGCCACCGATCCTGGGGCGAAGAGGTTGTGGAGGTCGTCAGTCACTCAGCTCACCCCGCTGAGTGGGACGTCGCGATGCCGGGGAGTCAGCCCGACCCAGCCGACTAGCTGCGCGGCGGTCATAGCGCTCCAGGCTGTCCATCGGCTGGAGAGTGTGGTAACGTTCCCGCAATCAGCTCCCCAGACCACAATCGTTCATGGCAACGCTTCCATCATACCCGATCTGCTCACGGCGTGAGCACCTGAGTTATAGGGACGCAATCGCCCGGCTCAGGAGGTCTGTCACCGGGCTCTGCGCCGGGCTGACCCATATATCCGCTATATCCGCGCCCGGAAGGAACAAGGCATGGAGGATCCGAGCTGGGCAGCGTCTGGACCCGCAGAGGCTGACCGGTCTATGCGAGCAGATGCTCAGGATCCGGCGCTGCGAGAAACGCGTCCACGACTCCTTCCTCGAAGGGAAGATGCCGGAGTTCGTACACCTGTGCTCAGGCCAGGAGGTCGTGGCCGCGGGTGTCGGCCCCCTGCTCAAGCACGACGCCGCCATCACCACGACGCATCACACTCCTCCTATCCCGGTCCCGTTCGCACCGACGTTGGAAGACGAGTACATCCCCGCCGCGTCGAACGTAGTCGCCACGGTCTGCTCGGTCGTCGGGGAGCCGGGCCGGCAGTCCGGCGACCGGAGCATCGGGTAACCGCCCCCATAGAGGGGATCTCCCAGCGATCAGCCTGGCGGCCCGGAGGCAGGGGCGGGGGACCGCACGACGGCCGCCCGCCAAAGGTGGGGACATCGACACATCCGACCTGTGCGCCGCGTCTGAGACGGACCAGTATCGCGGTGCTTCGCTGCGCCGGCTGGACCTCGGTGGAGGCTGTGCGGTTCGCGCTGGGGGCGGCTGGGCGGGGGCGCTGGAAGAACGCTGCGGAGATCTGCGAGGGCCCGATCGCCCCGGCTGACGCGGTCGGCTCGCCGGCAGCAGCGCTGGTGGATTTGTCGAGCGTTGCCGTGGCCGGGACGTCGGCCGCCGTCGCCTGTCACATCGATGGCCTGACCGCGTATGCGGAGCGGTGCTGTGAGCTGGCCGCAGCATGGTAAGAGCCAGCGGCCGGGGATAAAAGTCCTTGGTCAAGGTATCGCGATCGCGAAGGCGCAGATTACGTAGACGTCTGAAAGAAAGGGAGGCCTGTCCAGTGAAACGCAAGGAATCAAACGGAACGTCGACCGGTAGACCCTCCGCCGAGGAAGAGTACCTTGACGAACTCGGATACCGATCAGGGCTGAACCGGGTGCTCGGGCTTTTCTCGAGTTTCGCCATTCAATACTCTGCCTTCGCTGTCGTTGGCGGGCTTTTCGCCTTCTACACCGTGGGATTCGGCCTGGTCGGGTCAGCCCTCATCTGGCCATGGATAGTGGCAGGCGGCCTTCAGATGCTGGTAGCAGTTTGCATTGCAGAGGCATGTTCCGCCTACCCGGTGGCTGGCGGTGCATACAACATCTTGACCCGGATCTCGGGGCGAGCGGTGGGCTGGCAGACGGGCTGGTGGATCGTCGTCGCTCATATCGCCTCCATTACCGCCTCCCTCGTGAGCCTGGCGCCGTTCATCGGCGGCTGGCTAGGCATCCCCGCCCCAACCAGGTGGCAGGTTATCGGCATTACGGTGGTGCTTACACTGGCGGCGCTCACGATCAACTTCGTCGGTGTGCGGATCACTGCCCTCTTCAACAACCTGGGTGTCACCACGGAGTTTGTCTCGGCTCTGCTGGCTACGGTCGTCCTTGGCATCGTCCTGTTTATCGGAGCACACAGGCATAATGGCCTGGGTGTCCTGTTCAGTACCCAGGGAACGGTGCACGGCTCGATCGTGCTTCCGCTGCTATTCGCCATCGTCATCCCCTGCGTCCTGATCAACGGGTTTGACATTAGCGGCACGGCAGGAGAGGAAACCAAGGCGGCCCGCACGACGGTCCCGCGGGGCATGATCATCGCCAATCTCACGGCCTGGGTCGTTGGCGCAGCGGTGATCCTCTTCCTTGACCTCGCCTTGACCAACCCAGCGGGCGCGCTCAAGTCCTCCGACCCATTCCGGTACATCATCCAGTCTGTGCTAGGCAGCACGGCCGGGCTTGTCATGGAGATATTCGCCGTCTTTTCGATCTGGATTGCCGCCGTCATCCTGATCCTCGCTGGTTCCAGGGTCTTCTACGCCTACGCGCGCGACGGGCAAATACCTGCGGCGCAGTTCTTCGGCAAGCTCAATCGCGAGCACGTTCCCCAGAACGGGGCGATCGTCTGCGCGCTGGCTGCGATTCTCATCCTGTTCTGGACGTATCTCCTGAATGTGCTGCTGGCCGGGATCACCGTGCTATGGACCGCCGCTTACGCTGTCGTCCTCGCCGCCGTCTGGTGGGAGAAGATCCGGGGACGGTTCCCCGCGGCGGCATTCCGAGCCCGCTGGTGGCGAGTGGTTTACCCGGTCGCCCTGCTCTGGTCGCTCGCGGTATGCGGCATCCTCACCTACCAGAACCCGACCCAGATCGGCGTCGCTGTCGGCATCGTCTTCGTTGCTGGCCTAGGGATCTACTACGGCTACGTGGCACGCAAAAGGCCGTCCCTCCCGGAGCCCACCGAGCTTAAGCACCATCAATCAGCAGACCAGCTCAGCCGCGAACTCTGACCGCTTCAACCCACCCCAATCGGACAGCCCTGACAATTACTCCGGAAGAAAGGCGTGGACCGGATGCAGTCACTGGCTAATTTCATCAACGGCGAATACCAGGACAGTAATGCCGAAACCCTGCCCATCGTGGACCCCGCAACAGGCGAGGAATACGGTCGTGCACCCTGTTCCGGTGCTCATGAGACAGCCCAGGCCTGCGCCGCGGCCAGCCGTGCGTTCGACAAATGGAAACTGACCACTCCGGCCGAGCGGGCTCTGATGCTCGCGTCGATGGCGGACAAACTGCAGTCTCGGCAGGCGGAGTTCGTGGAGGCGGAGTGCCGCAACACGGGCAAGCCGCGCAAGCAGATGGCCGAGGAGGTGGCCATCTCCGTGGACCACCTCCGCTTCTACGGTGGGCTCGCCCGGCATGCGGCTGGGCTTGGCGACGGAGAGTACGTCCGCGGGTTTCATTCCACGGTGCGGCGGGAGCCCATCGGGGTCTGCGCGCAGATCACCCCATGGAACTACCCACTGCTGATGGCGGTGTGGAAAATCGGCCCGGCACTGGCTGCCGGAAATACGGTCGTGCTCAAGCCGGCTCAGACCACTCCCGTGACCTCGCTCCTGCTTGCGGAACTGGCCGCGGGTGTACTGCCGGCGGGCGTTCTGAACGTCGTCTGCGGAGATCGTGATACGGGCAGGGAATTGGTGGTAAACGAGAT
>JASHQP010000498.1 GCA_030039095.1 Streptosporangiaceae bacterium | reverse complement strand
CACCGGCGTGTGCGCGCGGACGTTGCCGAGCAGGTTCGCGAGCACCTGGCGGATCCTCGCCTCGTCCACCGTGGCAACGAGCCGCGGCGGCGCCTCGGCCTGGACCGGGCGCTCCGGCTCCACCGCGGCGGCGTCGGCGACCGCGTCCCGCACCACGCCCGCGAGGTCCGTCTCGGCCAGGTCGAGCGAGGATGTCCGGTCCAGCCTGGCCAGCTCGAGCAGTTCGGCCACGAGCGTGCTCATCCGCTGTGCCTCCTGCTCGATCCGGCGCATGGCACTGGGCAGCTGGTCGGGGCCCAGCGCGCCCTGCCGGTACAGCTCGGCGTAGCCGCGGATCGTTGTCAGCGGCGTGCGCAGCTCGTGCGAGGCGTCGGCGGCGAACTCACGCACCTTCTGTTCGGAGCGCAGCCGCGCCCCGAACGCCTGCTGGATCCTGTCGAGCATGGTGTTGATGGCGGACCCGAGCCTGCCGACCTCGGTCCGCTCGTCCGCGTCGGTCACCCGAGCGGTGAGGTCCCCCCGTGACGTGATCTCCTTGGCGGTACTGGCCATCTCGTCCAGGGGCTCGAGCCCGCGGCCGATCAGCCACCAGCCGCCGATGACGAGCAGCGTGAGCAGCCCTCCGCCGGTGATCAGCTCGGCGACGACGACGGCGCCGACCTGATCGTCGACGGTGCTCCCGGAGTGCGCGACGACGAGGACGTAGCGGCCCAGCTGCGCGCTGAAACCCGCGTTGGCCAGCTCTGTGGCGGTGATCACCCGCGCCACCGCGCGGACCTTCTCGCCGCCCGTGGTCGTGATCGCCGCCGGCCCGCTGCCGAATTGTGCCCGGTACTGGGCCAGGCTCAGCTCGCTCAGGGCGGCCGCGAGCTGGCTCGTCTCCTGCCCGGGCGTGATCTGCACGATCTGCCCGGTGCGCACCGAGACCGCCACGGCGAGATAGCCGTCCGTGTTGTCGGCCAGTTTCGCCGGACTGCGCGTGGCCTCGGCGATCAGGTCGGCGGTGAACACGTTGCTCACCCTCCGGCTCAGCACGGCGGTGGTGACGGCTCCCATGATCAGCAGGAAGATCGCGGTCACCGCGATGAGCAGGATCAGCATGCGCGCGCGCAGCGACAGCCTGCGGGAGCTGTTCATTCAACCCGCCCTCCCGGCCCTTCCCGCCACGGTCAGACCCGCCCGGCCGACCCCCGCTCCGGTGGCCGGAGGCTGTAACCCACCCCTCGCTGGGTGTGGATCATCGGCGGCCCGAGCGGGTCCAGCTTGCGCCGCAGGTAGCTGACATAGGTCTCCACGATCTGGGACTCGCCGGCGTAGTCCCATCCCCAGACGCTCTCGAGCAGCTGCGCCCGGGTGAGCACCCGCCCCTGGTGCCGCATCAAATACGCGAGCAGGCGGAACTCGGTCGGAGACAGCTCGACGGGGACGCCCGCACGGTGCACGGTCCAGCGTCCCTCGTCGAGTTCCACATCCCCCGCGCGCAGGATCTCGCTGTCGCCGTCGCCCTGATCGCCCCGGGCGCCCCTGGAAGCGCGGCGCAGCACCGCGCGAACCCGGGCCACCAGGGCCTCGACCGAGAACGGCTTCGTGACGTAGTCATCGCCGCCGAGCGCCAGTCCGGTCACGGTGTCCGAGGACGTGTCCCGGGCCGTCAGGAAGATCACCGGGACTTCGTTCCCCGCCGCGCGAAGCCTGCGGCAGACCTCGAAGCCGTCCATGTCGGGCAGCATCACGTCGAGCACGACCAGGTCGGGCCGGTCGGTATCGGCCTGCCGCAGCGCGTCCTTCCCGGTTCCCGCGGTCGTCACCGAGCATCCGTGAAACGTGAGCGCGACCTGCACCAGCTCGCGAATGTTCGGCTCGTCGTCCACGACGAGCACCTGGGGAATCTGGTCATTAGCTGCCATCGGGTATCGGGCTCATTCTCGCGCGCTGGAAGGCCGGCGCGGACACCGGCCGTGAATTCGGCAAAGCAGCATCCGGGGCGGGTGCGCCCCGGATGCTGCCAGGCGGAGGGACCGGCTAAGAGCCGGTGGCCGGGCTGGGCGTGGGGGCTGGCGACGAACCGCCAGAGCCCGGCTTGACCACGATCAGCCTGGCGTCGTACCCACCGCTGATCACGGGTCCGCCGGCGAAGACGTGCTCGCCGTCGGACAGCGCGCTGACGGTGGCCTGCTGGCCACCCTCACGGATTACCGTGTTGCTCTCCAGGACCCAGGTCCAGGTGGTCCCGTCCCTGGCCTGCACGACAATGTCGCTGCCATTGACGGACTCGATCACGCCCCGCTCGAACGCGATGGTGCGTGGCCCGGTCTTGGTTTCGAACGTGAACTCGCCGTGCATCCCGCCGAGCAGACGCAGCCGCAGCAGCCGGTGGCCACAGAGCCGCAATACGGCCCTTGCCGCGAACGGATGCCCGTTTGCCCTGAGCTTCTTCGCCCGGTTCAGGCATGGGGTGGCGGCCGTGGAGTTCGCCGCGGAGCTGAGAGTGGCGCCCGAGTCCAGCGAGGAACTCGAGTTGAGCAGCGTGTTCAGCTGGGCGGCCTGCCCGGTAGGCGCGGTCGGCGCTGCGGAGGAACTGCTGGTGAGCTCCGCGGCAGCGGCCCCGCCACCGGCGAGCAGCAAGACCAGGGCAAGCCCGGCTCCCCACCAGAGCGCCGCGCCGTGCCGCCGCGCGCTGGCGGGCCGGTGCGGCGGTGCGCTTGGCCCGCCAGGGCCAGCCGG
>JASHQP010000497.1 GCA_030039095.1 Streptosporangiaceae bacterium | reverse complement strand
CTGGCGCCGCGCCTGCCCCGCCTCGTCGGCCGGTGCCGCGTGATTCTGGGCCTTGGCTGGCCCGTTGCCGGGCTCGCCGGGTTCGCTGATGGCCACACCAGCCCTGGTCCTGCGCCGGGGACGCTTCCTGATCTGCCCGCCCTCGCGCCTGCTGGCCGACTCACCACGGCCGCCGCGCCTGGCGCCGGAGTCCTTGGCGCTGCGGGCGGCGCGCGAGCGGATACGGCCGGTTTCGCCGATGTCCTCGAGGTCCTCGGCCTCGAGGCCGAGGCGGCCGCGCTCGTTCACGGGCAGCGTGCCGGTGGCGCCCTCCGGGATCCGCAGTGCGCTGCGCAGGTGGGCGGATGTCGAGTAGGTCTCCTCGGGCTCGGGCTGGCCGAGGCCGAGCGCCTCGTCGATGAGCTTCCAGCGCTGCAGGTCACGCCAGTCCACGAACGTCACGGCCACGCCCGTGCGCCCGGCCCGGCCGGTCCGGCCGGTGCGGTGCAGGTAGGTCTTGTCGTCTTCCGGGCACTCGTAGTTGACCACGTGCGTGACGTCGTCGACGTCCAGGCCGCGCGCGGCCACTTCGGTCGCGACGAGCACGTCGACCTTCCCGCTGCGGAACGCCCGCATCGCGCGCTCGCGCTGTCCCTGCCCGAGGTCGCCGTGAACAGCGGCGGCAGCGAAGCCGCGTGTCGTCAGCGCGGCCGCGACCTGGTCGCAGGCCCGCTTCGTCCGGCAGAACACGATCGTCAGCCCTCGGCCCTCGGCCTGCAGCACCCGGGCCAGAACCTCGATCTTGTCCATCTGGTGCGCGCGGAATACGTGCTGCTCGGTGCTTGGCACGTGCGCGGGTTCGTCGTGGTGCTCGGCGCGTATGTGCGTTGGCCGCGTGAGATGGCGGCGGGCCAGCGTGACCACCTCGCCGGGCATGGTGGCGGAGAACAGCATCGTCTGCCGGTGCGCCGGGGTGCGGGAGAGGATTTTCTCCACGTCTGGGAGGAACCCCAGATCGAGCATCTTGTCGGCCTCGTCGAGCACGAGCGCGGAGACCTGTGACAGGTCGAGATGGCGCTGTCGGACCAGGTCGAGCAGCCGGCCGGGCGTGCCGACCACGATGTCCACGTTCGCCAGCGCCTCGATCTGAGGCTCGTAAGCGCGGCCGCCGTACAGCGTGACCACCCGGCTCCCGAGCACGGAACCCGCGATGCGCAGGTCGTCGCCCACCTGGATGGCCAGCTCCCTGGTGGGCACCACGACCAGGGCACGGGGCGCCGAGGGCTTGCCCCCCGGGCTCTCGTCCAGCCGCTGCAGCAGCGGCACGCCGAACGCCAGTGTCTTCCCGGTTCCGGTCCTCGCCTGCCCGATGAGGTCCTGCCCGCCAAGCGCGATCGGGAGGGTCAGTGCCTGGATCGGGAACGCTCGCGTGATCCCCGCCGTCTCGAGCGCGGCGCAGATCGGCTCGGCAACGCCGAGGTCGCGAAAGGTCATGGCGCTGTTGCCGGAGCCTGCCTGGTGGCCGTCGCTCTCAGCCGGTGCCTGGTTGTCGTTGTTCGTTTCGGGCATGTCGCGCTCTTCGTCTGGCGCGGTCTGCATGCCGCATGTATCTGTTGTCAGGGCTTCCGCCTCCATCAAGGCCCGCGGTCCGCGGAGCGCTCTCGCACCCCAGGCCGACATCGCGGACTGTAACCGAACCCTCCAGTGGGAGCTCAGTGCCGTAATGCAAGGCACATAGCCACACGCTCACGGAGGAAATCAGCGCGGTCCTCGAGGGGGCGGTCGCCGCTCCCTCGCAATCGCCGCGCCTTACGCTTCGTGTAACGACGAGTGGGGGTTACCGCATTCCACATGCGGATTGTGCAACAGTCTAGCAACATCGGCCGCTCGGGTGGCGTCAGGCATGCCGGCCGCGGCGCGCGGGGAGTTGTTACGCTGCGCTCGTGACGCAGAATGACCCGCACGGCGCGGCCGCGGAAGGCGCCACCGGGTCCACCGGGCCCGGGAATTCGGAGCCGGATCGGCGCAGGATCCGGGGCGCGATCGACCTGCTCGGCGTGCTGGCTTATGCGCTACTTGTGGCTTTTTTCCGGCTTGCCGAAGATGCCGCGCTCGCCGAGTCACTCGCCGACAAGGCGGCGCTCGCTGAGATGGCCGCTGCCGAGTTCGGCAATTTCAAGCTGATTCGCGCCCGGCTGGAGGAGCTGCGAGTAGATCCCGACGAGGCGATGCAGCCTTTCGTCGCTGCGATCGACGAATTCCACGCCAGAACCGCGCCTTCCAGCTGGCTGGAAAGCCTCGTAAAGGCTTATGTCGGAGACGGCATAGCGGTTGATTTCTACCGGACCGTGGCCGAGTTGCTCGACTCGCAGACGGCAGAACTTGTCGCTGAGGTTCAGAAGGACACCGGGCACGCCGCATTCGCAGTGGCCCGGGTGCGACAGGCCATCGAGGCCGACCCCGCTGTAGCCGGACGGCTGGCGTTGTGGGCCCGCCGGCTGGTGGGCGAGGCCCTGGGACAGGCGCAGCGGGTCGCGGCGGAGCGAGAGGACCTGGCGGCGCTTCTCGCGGGCGAAGAAGAGACTCAGCTGGGCACGATAGGCCGGATGTTTGCGGCGCTGACGGATGCCCACACCCAGCGAATGGCAGCGCTCGGCCTCGGCGATTAGCGC
This sequence comes from Streptosporangiaceae bacterium, assembly GCA_030039095.1. Next base: position 9,047 of record JASHQP010000497.1, on the reverse strand, counting down.
ATTCGGCGCAGGGTCAAAGGGGCAGGGTCAAAGGGGCAGAGTCAAAGGGTGTTGCCGAAGCCGATACGGCGGGGCTCGCTGCCGCTAACTTCGAGGTAGGCAATCTTATCGGCGGGAATCAGGACCCTGCCGCCTCTCTCGTCCCCGAGCGTGAACACACCGCCGTCGGCGACCGCCGCGGCAAGGGCGCGCTGCACGTCCTCGAAGGAGGACTTGGTCTCTATGACGAGCTCTCGCGGCACGGACTGAATGCCGATCTTGATTTCCACGGCGCTCCTCTCCGCAACCGAGGCTAGCGCCAGGCTAGCCCGGATCCGGATGGTTCAGGTGGTGCGGGGCCAGCCGCTGATGCCACGCCAGGCGAGCCGCGCCAGCAGTTGCTCGGCGGCATCCTTGGGAATCGCGCGCCCCGTGCTCAGCCAGTACCTGGAGCTGACCTGGGCCATGCCGACCAGGGCCATGCCCAGCAGGTGCGCCTCGTCATCGGACAGGCCGGCGTCCTCGCGGATGAACTGGCTGATCATGTCGGCGCAGGCGCGCATGGTGCGATCCAGGCGCTCGCGCACGGTCGGCTCGTTGCTCAGATCGGACTCGAACACCAGACGGAACGCCTCGCCCGAGCTGCTGACGAAGTCGAAGAAGGCCTGGAAGGTCGCTGGCACGCGCTGCTTGTTGTCGGTGGTCGAGGACAGCGCCCCCTGCACGATCTCCACCAGTTCTTCGACGCTCTCGTCCAGCAGCGCGAGATACAGCTCGAGCTTGCCCGGGAAATGCTGGTAGAGCACGGGCTTGCTGACGCCGGCCCGTTCGGCGATCTCGTCCATGGCGGCCGCGTGATACCCGTGGGCGACGAAAACCTCCTGGGCCGCGCCGAGCAGTTGCCGGCGCCGGGCCGGCCGCGGCAGCCGGGTGCCGGCCGACCCATGCGATCTGGCCTGCGGCGATGCGGTCACGAGTTTCTCCGGGTATCTGCTGTCACATCAAGATGACGCTTATGCAATCTTACGTGTCAGCGGTAGTCGTCCTCGTCGAGGCTAAGCTCGCGTTCCTGTTCTGCCGCGTCGGCCTCATCTACCTCGAGCGGAACCTCGTGTGACAGGTCGACCTCGTCCGGTTCCTCTCCGTCAGGGATGGCATCCTGATCCTGCTCGACGGAATCGTCCACAGGCTGCTCAAGGCCCATCTCGCTCATGCAAGCCTCCTCATCCGAGCGATGCATCGAACGTAGTGCCGATAAGAATATTCAGGACACACTGTGGTATCAGTACCCGAGATGACGGGGTAGGGAGACACCATGCGCAGCATGTGGAAGGGCGCGATTTCCTTCGGCCTGGTCATGATCCCGGTAAAACTCTACGCTGCGACGGAACAGAAGGATATTGCGTTCCGGCAGGTGCATCGCGAAGACGGCGGCCGGATCCGGTTCCGCAGGGTGTGCTCGATCGACGGTCAGGAAGTTCCGTACGAGGACGTGGCCAAGGGCTACGAGCTGCCGACCGGCGAGATGGTCGTGCTCACCGACGAAGACCTGGCCGAGCTCCCCCTGCCGACCACCCGGAGCATCGAGGTACTGCACTTCCTGCCCGCGGAGCAGCTGGACCCGATTCTGCTCAACCGCAGCTACTTCGTCGAGCCGGAGGCGGCCGGGTCCAGGGCATACGTGCTGCTGCGCGATTCACTCGAGCGCTCCGGAAAGGTGGCGCTGGCCCTCGTCGCGCTCAGGCAGCGGGAATCGCTGGCGACGCTGCGCACCAGGGACGGGCTGCTCGTGCTCGAGACGTTGCTGTGGCCCGACGAGGTCCGCACGCCCGATTTCCCGTTCCTCGAGGATGACATCGAGGTGCGGTCGCAGGAGCTGAAGATGGCGGCGTCGCTGATCGAGTCGATGACCGTGGACTTCGACCCCGATGAGTTCCACGACAACTATCGCGAGGCGCTTGCCGAGCTCGTGAACGCGAAGGTCGAGGGGCGCGAGGTGGTCCAGCCGGAGAGCCCGGCCGGGGCTGCGGAGCCGACGAGCCTCGCCGATGCGCTCGAGGCGAGTCTCGCCGCCGCCCGCCAGGCCCCGCACCAGGCTGGCGAGGTCACCGCCGAGGTGAAGGAGCCGCAGCGGGAGATCGAGGACGGCGCGAAGGCGCGCCGGCCGGGCTCGGCCCGCGGCGGGGCGAGCGGACAGACCCGGTCAGGCGGCGGCAAGGCCAGCGAGAGCAGCGCCGACGGCAGCGGCACCGCCGGGGGCCGCGGCAGCGGAACCAGGGCGCGAACCGCAAAGGAACCGGCAGGCAAGGCAGGCAAGGAAGGCGGGCCGGAGAAGGGCGACGCCGCACCCAGAGCAAGGACCCGCCGTCGCGCAAGCTGAGGCTGCCCGATGTTCACCGCGCCGATTCGCCTCCCGGGGAACTGCAACGAGGTCGTGGCGCACGCGGCCAGGTACGGCAGCCACTCGCTCGGCACCGCTCGGAGTGGCAGCGGGGTGCGGGGGCACGGGGGCGCCGGGGCGGAGTTCGCAGGGTGGCCGCGGTGTGCGCGGGGGCACCGCCTCCCGCAGGTATGTTTTGTCCATGACTGATCCGGTCGCCGCGTGGCCAGGGGAGCTCGTCCCAGCAGGCGCCGGTCAGCTCTTTGTGCGCAGCGCGCCAGCATCCGGGGGCGCCGAGCCGGCGCTTTTCGTCCACGGGCTTGGAGGGTCGGCGACCAACTGGACCGACCTGATGGATCTGCTGCGCAAGCCCCCGGCCGGCCGCCCGGACCAGCCCGCGCTGGCTTGCGAGGCCGTCGACCTCCCCGGTTTCGGATTCTCGCCGGTCCCGGCGAGCGGCGACTACTCCATCGACGCGATGGCGACCGCCGTCGGCGACCTGATCGACGCGCGCGGGCACTGGCCGGTGCACCTGGCCGGCAACTCACTGGGCGGCGCCGTCTGCGTGCGGCTGGCGGCCCGTCGGCCCGACCTGGTGCGGACCCTTACCTTGATCTCCCCCGCCCTGCCCGATCTGCGGCCCCGTCTGCTGCCGATGCGGCTGACCCTGCTGTGCGCGCCCGGGGTGGGCCCATGGGCGCTGAGCCGGCTGGCGGAGCGGGTTCCGGCGGAGAAGAGGGCCCTGATGATGGCCAGGGACGTGTATGCGGACATGAGCCTGGTGCACCCCGAGCGCGTGGCCGAGGAGGCCGCCGAACTGACTCGCCGGGACGGGCTCGGGTACGCGGACGCCGTGCTGCTGGCTGCGGCGCGCGCCCTCGTCGGCGAGTACATGCGCCGCGGGCCGCGATCACTGTGGCACGACGCCGCCAGGGTGAAGGCACCGACGCTGGCGGTTTACGGCAGTCATGACCGGCTGGTCAGGCCGGCCATGGCGGCGCTCGCGGCGCGCTCGTTCCGCGGCGCGCGGGTGGTGGTGCTCTCGCGCACGGGCCACGTCGCGATGATGGAGCGGCCCGGGCTTGTCGCGAAGGAGATGCGGGAGCTCTTCGACACGGCCAGGTGCCCGGCCCGGGCCTTCGGTTAGACCGGGTGCCACGCTGACCACGACAGAGATGCTGATCTCCGCGCCGCGGCTGATCACCGCCACCGCCGGAAGCCCGATCGTCGCTCCGGGCTACGTTGCGACGGCCGGGGGAGTGATCACGACGGTGGGCCAGGGCGCCCCGCCACGCACCCCCGACGTCGCGCTGCCGGATGGCACGCTGCTGCCCGGTTTCGTGGACCTCCAGGTCAACGGGTACTTCGGCGAGGAGTTCCTGACCTCGGGCGCGGACGGCTGGGCCAGGGTCACCACACGCCTGCCGCAGACCGGGACCACCGCGTTCCTGCCCACGTTCGTGACCGCGCCCCCCGGCGTGCTCACCGAGGGGCTGCGTGCCGCGGCTGCGCTGATCCCGGGCCTGCATGCCGGGGCCCGGGTGCTCGGCGTGCACGTGGAGGGCCCGTTCATCTCGCCCTCGTGGAAGGGCGCGCACAACGAGGCCTGGATCACCGAGCCGACCGCCGATGCCGTGGCCGAACTGCTCGACGCCGGACGCGGGGTGCTGCGGCTGGTCACGCTGGCGCCGGAACGCCCCGGCGGCATGGCCGCCGTCACCACGCTGGCCGAGGCGGGCATCCTGGTCAGCGTCGGCCACAGCGACGCGACCGCGCGGCAGGTCGCCGAGGCCGCCGACCGCGGCGCCCGGATGGTGACGCACCTGTTCAACGCCCAGCGCCCGATGCACCATCGCGAACCGGGTGTGGTCGGCCAGGCGCTTACCGACGAGTGCCTCACCAGTGGCCTGATCGCCGATCTGCACCACGTCAGCGCGCAGGTGTGCGTTCTGGCTTTCCGCGCGGCGCCCGGGCGGATCTGTGCGGTCACCGACGCGGCCGCCTGCGCCGGGATGCCGCCGGGCAGCTACAAGCTCGGCGGCGAGCCCATCGAGCTGCCGCCGGGTGACGGCGAGCCTCCGGTGCGCGGCGACGGCACCCTGGCCGGCTCGGGGCTGCGGATGGATGCCGCCGTGGGGAACCTGGTGACGGCCGGGATCGGGCTGGCCGAGGCGGTCAGCTCCGCTACCCGCGTTCCCGCCGACCTGATCGGCAGGCCCGACATCGGCCGGATCGCGCCGGGCGCGGCCGCCGACCTTGCCTGGCTTGGCGACGACACGCGGACGCGGGCAACCTGGATCGGCGGCAAGCTGGTGTTTGCGCAGGAGGGACTGGACGGAGGACTCGGGTGAGCGGACAGCAGACCACGCACATGTGGACCGAGATCGGCGAGCAGCCCGCGGCGATCCGGTCCACGATCGACGCGCTGCTGCCTTGCGCGGGCGAGGCGGCAGCGCTGGCCTCCGGCACCCGTCAGGTCCTGTTCATCGCCCGGGGGACCTCGGACAATGCGGCCGTCTACGGCAGCTACCTGATCCAGGCGCACGCTGGCCGTCTTGCCACCCTGGCCTCGCCGTCGATCGCCACCACCTACCACAGCCGGGTCGACCTGGGCGGCGTGCTCGCCGTCGCGCTCTCCCAGTCCGGGCGGACCGAGGAGATCGTGGAGACGCTGACGTGGGCTCGCGACTGCGGGGCCGCCACGCTGGCAATCACCAACGGCGAGGGGTCTCCGCTCGCCGAGGCCGCCGACGTCGCGTTCGTCACCCGGGCGGGGACGGAGCGCGCTGTCCCGGCGACGAAGACGTTCACCACGCAGCTCGCCGCGCTCGCCGTGCTCGCCATCGGCCTCGGGGCCGACCTTGACCCAGGGGAGCTGCGCGGCGTCCCGGACGAGGTGGAGGCGATCCTGGCCACGCCGCAGCCTGAGCTGGGGCCGATCCTCGCCGGGCTCTCCGAGGACCGCGGGGTGGTTGTGTCCGGGCGCGGGTTCGCGTACGCGGCAGCGCTCGAGCTGGCGCTGAAGCTGAAGGAGGCGTGCTATCTGCACGCGATGGGCATTTCCTACGCCGACCTGCTGCACGGGCCGATCGCCGTGGTCGACGCGCAGACACCGGCGATCGTGCTCGCGGCGGACTCCGGCCCGACGCTGGGCGGCACGGTCGACCTTGCCCGCCGGGTCACCGGGGTCGGAGCCCGGGCCTACGGGATCGGTGGTGGCGGGCGCCTGGCCGCCGCGTGCACCCGCGCACTGGCCGGCCCGGCGCTGCCGGAGTGGCTGGCGCCGCTCGGGCTGATCGTGCCGGGGCAGCTTCTCACGGAGGCGCTGGCACGCAGGCTCGGTCTCGACCCTGACCACCCGCGCGGCCTGAGCAAGGTCACTCAGACGGCCTGAGCGAGCGGCGTCCGGGAGGCGAGCGCCGCGCCGCTTGCCGCGAGCGCGTCGGCCACAAGTTCCGCCCATGGCTGGAGCACGTCGTCGACCCGTTCCAGGTTCTGTTCCAGCACCGCGAGCCCGGGGACTGGCACCTCCGCGCCGAGCTCGACCAGCAGCGGCCTGAGGTGGGCGTCCACGGCGGGCGCGTGGTCGGGCACGCCCATCAGCATCAGCGGCAGGGCCACGGCCCGGTCGAGCGCCCGGTGTGGCAGCCGGTCAAGGAACACCTTCAGCAGCCCGGTGTACGTGCCCTTGTAGGTCGGGCTCGCCACGAGCAGCAGCTCGGCCTGGGCCACCTGGTCGAGCGCCTCCTCGACGGCCGGTGAGGGCTCGGGCAGCAGCAGGTGGCGTGCGAGCACGCAGACGTCGATGGTCTGCGGGCTGCCGGCCAGCCCGGCGGCCTGGGTGATCGCCCCGGCCGCCGCCGTGGCCACGGCCAGCGTCCTCGACGCTGGCCTGGGGTTCCCGACGACGGTGACAAATGACAAGGCTCCTCCTGTGGCAGGCCGGGCGCTCGCTGGCGCGGGCGCGGCGGGTGGCGGGTGGCGGTGCGTCAGGCACGGGCGCACGCGGGTGCGGTCATCGGGCGAGGCGGCCACATCACGCCGGACGTGGGCAGGAACCAGTGAAACCGCAGGCTCATGAGCAGTCTCCCGCCTCGCTGTGCGGGGTCTGGATCAGCGGGGCGGGGCCGGAATTCACAGGCAATATCGTGCGATTAAATTCCTATGAAGTCAACTGGAAATATAATAATTGCGGCGGTCCGAGCTTCTGCCGTTCACCTTGCCTGCCGCTCAGAGCTACCTGTGCGGCCCGTTCGCGGCTCAGAGTTCTCTGTGCACCTTGTGCTGGGCGGCCTGGGCGATCGGGCGCATGACCATCAGGTCGATGTTGACGTGCTGCGGCCTGGTCACCGTCCAGGCGATCGCGTCCGCGACGTCCTCGTCGGTCAGCGGCTCGGCCACGCCGGCGTAGACGGCGGCTGCCTTGTCAGCGTCGCCGTGGTAGCGATTGAGCGCAAACTCCCCGGTCTTGACCATGCCCGGCGCGATCTCGATGACCCGGACCGGCTGCCCGGACAGCTCGAGGCGCAGCGTGGCCGCGATCGCGTGCTCGGCGTGCTTGGCAGCGACGTAGCCGCCGCCGCCCTCGTAGGCGACGAAGCCGGCGGTCGAGGAGAGCACGACGATCGTGCCCGCACCGCTCGCCACCAGCTTGGGCAGCAGCGCCTGTGTCATGTGCAGCGTGCCGAGCACGTTGACCTCGTACATGGTCAGCCATTCCGCCGCGGACGAGTCCTGGACCGTGTCCGCGCCGATGGCCCCGCCCGCGACGGCGACGAAGACGTCGCAGCGCGCCAGCGATCCGGCGAACTCATCGACCGCTGGGCGGTCGGTGACGTCAAGATGGTGAACTTGGGCCTGGCCGCCGCGTTTGGTGATCTCCTCCGCGACCGACTCGAGGCGGCTGGTCCTGCGGGCGGCCAGCACGACCTGGTACCCGGCGTCCGCCAGCTTGACCGCTGTGGCCGCTCCGATCCCGCTGCTTGCTCCGGTGACGACGGCTGCTCGCTGCATGCCTTGGATTGTGCCAGCCCCGTCCCGGCGGCCGGCACGGCCCCGCGGCCGGCACGGCCCCGCGGCCGGCGGATGGTTGCAACCGGGGCGGGTTTTCGCTGCGAAGAACAGGTTGTCCGCGTCAAGGAGGAGATCATGCGACGGCCGCCGGTGGCTACGACCGACAGCCCAGGGTCACAGCCGGGCTACGGCATCGGCGCGCTGGCCCGCCGCCTCGGCGTCGCGCCGGCCACGCTGCGTGACTGGGAACGCCGGTACGGCATCGGGCCGGGCGGCCGCAGTGCAGGGGGCCATCGGCGGTATCAGCCCGCGGATATCGCGCGGATCGAGTACATGCGCAGGCTCGTTCTCGACGGGATGCCGCCGGGTGACGCCGCTCGTGCGGCCCTGGCTTCGGAACCAGCGCCGGCCACGGAATCGATGGTGCATGCACCCGTCACCGAACCGGACCTGGCGGCGTGGGGCGCGGGCGGCCGCTCGCTGCCGCTGCCCGGCCAGTTGCCGCGGGCGCGCCGCCTGGCGGGGGCCGCCCTTGCGCTCGACGGCGGAGCGATCGCCGGGATGCTGGATCGCGCGCTGGGATCCGGCGGCGTCGTGACCACCTGGGAACGCCTGGCCATGCCCGTGCTGACCGGGGTGGGCGAGCGGAGCGCGGCGGACGGCACCTGCATCGACGTGGAGCATCCGCTGTCGGCCCAGCTGCTGGCCGCCCTGTCAGCCCGGGTGGGCAGGCTCGCCGAGCCACTGAACGCGCGAACGGTGCTGCTCGCGTGCGCCGACGAAGAAGAGCACAGCCTGCCGCTGTACGCGCTGGCCGCGGCGCTTGCGGAACGTGACGTACGGACGACGATGCTTGGCGCGCGGGTGCCGCCGTCCGCGCTCGCCAACACGATCTCACGGATCGGCCCCGCTGCTGCGTTCGTCTGGTCCCAGACCACGGCGACCGGGGATCCTGCCAAGCTCGCTGGCATCGCCAGGCAGCGCCCGCCGCTGCGGCTGTTCACCGCCGGTCCCGGATGGCGGGAGACGCCCCCGGGCGGCAGTGCGGTCGGCAGCCTGCCCGAGGCCGTCCAGCTGGCGTGTGAGGCCGTCGGCCTGGCCTGATCTCTGGCCTCGCAGCCCGCTCCCGCACCAGCCCGCTTGCGCCGGAGCACCGCCCGGCCTCCCGCCCTCGCGCCCTGCCGGACCACCCTCGACGCAGCTTTCCGGCTGCCCGTCTGCGATTTCTCAGAGGCTATAAGTTTTGAGCAGCCGATCGGGCGGGCTATGCGGGGAAGCGGGCGATCGATGTACCAAAGGACGGGTTATAGGCCGTCGGTTGGTACATTCACGGCCACCCCGGGGCGCGGGCGCGAGTGGCGGTGGCGGCGGTGACCGCGCGGACGGCCGTGACCGGAGGCCCGCTGGCCACGCCGGACTGCTACGCGAGGCTGCGCCCCTGTCCTGCGCGGCTAGCTGCAGCGGTTCGTGCCAGCCGACGACGTGGACGACGTCGTCCAGCCTCGTTCGTCGATCTGTGGCGGACCCGGGCCCGCTACGACCCGGCCCGCAGCCTGGAGCGTGGGCGCTGTCGATCGCACGCAGGCGCGCCACCGACTACCTGCGCCCCCGCCCGCTCCCGGCGGCCGAGCTCGGCGGGCTGGCCGAGCCAGCCGGCGAGGACGGCCGTGACCAC
>JASHQP010000496.1 GCA_030039095.1 Streptosporangiaceae bacterium | reverse complement strand
GGCTGGATCCTCGAGCTCGACCGCGGCCGTGCCTACCCGTACGAGGGCAACTACTCCACGTACCTGGAGACGAAGGCGACGCGGATCAAGGTCGAGGGCCACAAGGACGCCAAGCGGCGCAAGCGGCTCGAGGACGAGCTGGAGTGGGTGCGGTCCAGCCCCCGGGCACGCCAGGCCAAGAGCCAGGCGCGGCTGGCGCGGTATGAGGAGATGGCCGCCGAGGCCGACAAGACCCGCAAGCTGGACTTCGAGGAGATCCAGATCCCGCCGGGCCCGCGGCTGGGCAGCCAGGTCGTCGAGGCCGCCGGCCTGTCCAAGGGCTTCGGCGACCGGATGCTGATCGACGGGCTGAGCTTCAGCCTGCCGCCGAACGGGCTCGTGGGCGTCATCGGGCCGAACGGGGTCGGCAAGACCACCCTGTTCAAGATGATCGTCGGCGAGGAGCGGCCCGACGGCGGCACGATCCGGATCGGCCCGACCGTGCAGATCTCCTACGTCGACCAGCTTCGCTCCGGGATCGACCCCAGCAAGAACGTGTGGGAGGTCATCTCCGATGGTGAGACCTCGATCAGGGTCGGCAGCACCGAGATTCCGAGCCGTGCCTACGTGGCCGCGTTCGGGTTCAAGGGACCGGACCAGCAAAAGCCGGCCGGGCTCATGTCGGGCGGCGAGCGCGGCCGGGTCAACCTGGCGCTCACCCTGAGGCAGGGCGGCAACCTGCTGCTGCTCGACGAGCCCGCGAACGACCTGGACGTGGAGACGCTGTCGTCGCTGGAGAACGCGCTGCTCGAGTTCCCCGGCTGTGCGGTGATCACCAGCCACGACCGCTGGTTCCTGGACCGGATCGCGACCCACATCCTGGCCTGGGAAGGCGGATCGAACTGGTTCTGGTTCGAGGGCAACTTCGAATCCTACGAGAAGAACAAGATCGAGCGTCTCGGCGCCGAAGCGGCCCGCCCGCACCGCGTCACCTACCGCAAGCTCACCCGCGAATGACGGCGCCCGCCCCGGCGCTCAGGCGGCGCTCAGGCGGGGGTGAGGCCGAGGTCGGGACCGTGCGGGTGTACCGGCTGGTTGACCAGGCTGTGCGCTGCCATCACCAGGTAGTCCCAGAGCTGTGCGTCCAGGGCCTCGTCCAGGGCAAGCTCGTCGAGGGCGGTGCGCATGTGCCGCAGCCAGGCGTCGCGTTCGGCCTCGCCGATCCTGAAGTGGACGTGGCGCATCCGCAGCCTGGGATGCCCGCGCCGCTCGCTGTAGGTTCCCGGGCCGCCCCAGTACTGGATCAGGAACATCCGCAGATGCTCCTCGGCCGGGCCGAGGTCGCGGCTCGGGTACACCGGCCGCAGCTCCGGATCCTTGGCGACCTCCTGGTAGAACCGGCTGACCAGGCGGCGGAAGGTCTCCTCACCGCCCACGGCCTCGTAGAAGCTGATCTCGGTTGGCTCGTTCATCGCGGACCCAGGGTACGTCCCCGCCGCCGGGCGCACGAAGCGCGGCTCACTGGGCGTCCGGCCCGGGAGGGCCGCCGGACGCTGGTGCGTCCGCCGCCGGCGGGTCCTGGGTGTCCGCGGGAAGGGCACGGGCCTGTGCCGGGACCATGGTGCCGGATCCGCCGCCGGGCTCGCCTGCGCCGTTGACGGCGCCCGCGGCGTCGAGCGCGAGCTTCAGGCGCTCGGTCAGCTCGCGCTGCACTTCCCACTGGCGAAGCGGCACGGTCCGCGCCGTCAGCCGCATCAGGACCGCGTCGCTGGAGAGTTCCTGCACACCCCAGACCTCGGGTTTCTCCAGGATGATCTCGTGCCAGGCCGGCTCCTGCCACATGTCATCGGCCGTGCGCAGCATTGTCTGACGTACCTGGGGGAGGTCGTGGTGGTAGGGGATCGGGAAGTCGACCACGGCCCTGGCCCATCCCTGAGACTCATTGCCGGCCTTTTTGATCGTGCCATTGCGGATATGCCAGACCACGCCGTTTACGTCGCGCAGCCGGGTGATCCGCAGGCTCACTCCTTCCACCGTCCCCGTCGTCTGGCCCACGCTGATCACGTCGCCCACGCCGTACTGGTCCTCGAGCAGCATGAAGATCCCCGCCAGGAAGTCCTGTACCAGGTTCTGCGCGCCGAACCCGATCGCCACGCCCAGGACCCCGGCGCTGGCCAGCACCGGCGCGAGGTTCAGGCCCATGTCGCCGATGATGATGACCACCGCGATGCCAAAGATCGTCAGCGACGCCGCGTTGCTGAGGATCGCGCCCAGCGCGGCCGCGCGCTGCTGACGCCGCTCGCGGAACAGCAGTGTGTGCGTTCGGTCAGTGGCGTCTGCGCCGTTGCGCGTTGCCCGGGAGGTGATCCTGCCGATGGCCCGGTGCGCGATCAGCCGCAGCACCACCGCGATCAGGAGCACATAGGCGATCCTGATCACCAGCTGGGCCGGCCCGGCAAAGTAGACAGTGGTGAGCTCGGCGGCCTTGGTGCTGTGCGTCACATCCCATACCAGGCGGCAGGCGATCCCGGGGTTCTGGGTTCGCCCGCAGGCCTGCTGCAGCGAGTCGGGCTGCTGCAGCAGGGCAGGGCTCCGTAGACCGGCGGCAAGCACCAGGGGGTGCACGACGACCCTCCGTTCGGTAGACAGCGCCTCCCATAGTCGCCGGCCGTGCGGGGTGCAGGAGACGACACTGAACGGCCGGAGGCAGTGCTGCTTACCGGCTGCCGCCGGAGGCAGTGCCGCTTACCGGCTGAGGCCGGTGAGGAAGCCGAGGAACGCGAGGGTGTCGGCCGACAGCGACGCCGAACGGCTGACCGCGCGTGCCCCGTGCCCCACATCGGACTCCCGGCGCAGCAGGACCGGCCGCTCCGGGTATGGCGCCGCGGTGGCGTGCTGCAGCGCGGCGCACATCTTGCGCGCGTGCATCGGGTCCACCCTGGTGTCGCCGTCGAAGATCGTGAACAGGACCGCGGGATAGCTGACCCCGTCGCGGACGTGGTGGTAGGGGGAGTAGGACAGCAGCCAGCCGAACTCCTGCGGGTCTGCGGCGGTGCCGTACTCGTCGCTCCAGGTCTCGCCGAGCCCGAACCGCTCGTAGCGGATCATGTCCAGCAGCGGGGCGGAGCACGCCGCCGCGGCGTAGAGATCGGGCCGCTGGGTGATCGCCGCGCCCACCAGCAGCCCTCCGTTGGAGCCGCCGGAGATCGCAAGCTGCCCCCGGCTGGTCCAGCCGTCGGCGATCAGCTTCTCGGCGGCGGCGTGGAAGTCGTCGAACACGTTCTGCTTGCTGGCGCGCATCCCGGCCCGGTGCCACTCCTCGCCCTCGTCGCCACCGCCGCGCAGCGACGCGATCGCGTACACACCCCCGCGTTCGACCCAGGCGAGAATCGTCGCGGCGTACCCGGGCTGCATGCTGATATCGAACCCGCCGTATCCGTACAGGATCGCCGGCCGGGGGCGCTGCGGGCCTTCGCCGGAGATGATCAGCATCCGCACGGTCGTGCCGTCCCTGGACGGGTACTCGACCTGCCTCGCGGAGATCTCGGGGACGTCGACCTGCCCGGGGGAGCGCGCCCACGTCGTGGTGGCGCCCGCGAGCGCGTCATAGCGCAGCACGAGCGGCGGCGTTGTGTTGTCGGTGTAGCCGAACCAGGCCTCGTGACCGCCTTCCGGCCGCTCGCCGAGGCCCCCGATCGTGCCAAGGCCGGGTAGCGGCACGGTGCCCGTGCGCTCGCCCGTTGCCAGGTCGTGCACGCTGACCTCGCTGATCGCGTGCCTGGTCCAGGAGGCAAGCAGCACCGCGCTGGCCAGCTCCGGGCCGTCCAGAATCGCGAAACCGGTCAGCACCGCCTCCGGATCCTCGGGCACCAGGTCGCGCCACGTGCCGTAGCCGGGGTCCGCGGGGTCGGCCACCGCGAGCCTGCCGCGTGGCGCGTCACGGTCGGTCCACACGTAGAGCCGCCCGTCCCTGCCCGCGCGCGCGGCAGTCTGTGCGTCGACTCCCACCTGGACCGCGCGCAGGCCGGGCGCTGATGCTGGCGTCGCGGTCAGGTCCGCGATCCACAGGTCGTTGCGCGGCGCGGTGCCCGCGGAGGCCCCGACGATCAGCCAGCGGCCGTCCCTGCTGACCGAGACCGAGTAGTAGTTGGTCTTCTCCATCCCGTCGCCGAAGATCATCACGTCGTCCCGGGCGGGGCTGCCCACCCGGTGCAGGTAGACCCTCCGGTGATACTGCTGCTCGCCGTCGGGCACCGCCTCGGGCGGAAGCCTGCGGGTGTAATAGAACGCCTTGCCGCCGGGCAGCCAGGCCACGCCCGTGTACCGGCAGCGGTCGATGGGGCCGTCGACGTCCTCGCCGGTCGCGACGTCCATGATCCGCAGCAGCGACTCCTCGTCGCCGCCCTGAGACAGCTGGTAGGCCAGCAGGCCGCCCTCGCGGTCGGGCTGCCAGGCGTCGAGCGTGGTCGTGCCGGTCTCGTCGGCCGCCATCGGGTCGACCAGGACCCGCTCGCCGCCCGATGGCGTGGCCACCAGCAGCACGGCGTGCTCCTGGGTTGCCTCGCGACGGGTGTAGAACTGCCGATCGCCGCGCCACACCGGGGGGTCGACGCTCCCGGCGCCGAGCAGTTCGGTGATCCGCTCGGCCAGCGCCCGCCGGTCGCCGAGGCCCTCCAGGTACCCGGCCAGCAGCGCATCCTGCGCGGCCAGCCAGGACCGGGTCTGCCCGCTCCCGGCGTCCTCGAGCCAGCGATACGGGTCCCGGACCAGGTGTCCGTGGAGCTCCTCGGCGATGTCCTCGCGGCGTGCGGGCGGGTATGCGGCTGCGGCCATGAGCTGCACTATATGGGCGGGTCCTGGGGTTGGAAGGCCTGGGCATCCCGGGGGCGGGACGAGTGGCCGGAGCGGTCCGCTGGCGAGCCTGAGCCGGCGCGCTGGCGAGGCGGAGCCGGCGCGTTGGCCGCGCCTGCCGCCGCTCCCGGTTAGGCTAATGGGGTTGGCGGACCGGCCATCATGCAATCACACTGGTCACGGGTGCCCCGACACTTCGGCGGCGCACCTGCCTGGGAGGTGGGAGTGCGTCGGGTATTGCTGCTCAACATCACCTATGAGCCGCTCACCACGGTTGGCCTGCACCGCGCCGTTTGCCTGGTCCTCGGCGAGAAGGCAGAGGTCGTGCACGACGACGCCGGGGGCGCGGTGCTGCACTCCTCCTCGGTCGTGCTCGCGGCACCATCCGTGATCAGGCTGCGGCGCTACATCCGCGTCCCGCACCGCAGCCGCGTCCCGCTCACCCGGGCGGCGCTGATGCGCAGAGACAACTACCTGTGCGCGTACTGCGGCACCAAGGCGGAAACCATCGATCACGTCATCCCGCGCAGCCGCGGCGGCGCCCATTCCTGGGAGAACTGCGTCGCGTCCTGCATGCGGTGCAACCATCGCAAGGCTGACCGGCTGATCGACGAGCTCGGCTGGACCCTGCTCTGCGTTCCTGCCGTTCCGCGGGGGGCGCACTGGCGGCTGATCGGCGCGGCCCACGACGGCGACCCGCAGTGGGCCGCGTACCTGACCGAGCCGAGCGCCGCCTGACCAGGGCGGGGCGTCGCGTTCGAGGCAGTGGGCTCACGCGGTTTCGGCGCCGAGTTCCGCCTCTGGCGGCCGCGTCGACCCGAAGTCCCGGAACTCCCGCTGGGACATCGCGCCGACAACGGAGATGGCGACCGTCGCCGCGGCCACGGGGAAGAACGGAGACGGGCCGAGGCGGTGCACCAGCACCCCGGACACCGCCACCGAGAGCGGAAAGCTGCCGAGACCAGCCAGCATGATCACGCTCATCACCCGGCCGAGCAGCCGGGGAGGCGCCCACCGCTGGACCAGCGTGAGGAAGACCACGTTGCCCATGCCGTTGCAGGCACCCAGGACAAACGCCGCCGCCGCCGCTCCGGGCAGCCCGCCGAGGAACGGGATCAGCCCGACGGCGATTGCCTCGACCAGAAAACTGCCGCTGGCTACCAGCGCCGGCCGCGCGGCGTTGCCGCCGCGGGCGGCTGCGAGCGTGCCGATCACGGCGCCAGCGCCCAGGCACGCGATCAGCGCTCCATAGCCGCCGGCGCCGAACCTCGCGTGCGCCAGTGCGGGCAGGGCCACCTCGAACGTGCCGCCGAACACGAGGTTGGCCGCGATCACGTTGACGACGACGACTACGAACAGGCGCGATCGGCGCAGCAGCGACCAGACGCCGCCGTCGGTGCCCGGGCCGGTGC
>JASHQP010000495.1 GCA_030039095.1 Streptosporangiaceae bacterium | reverse complement strand
AGCCGAACCCCGGTGCGGCCCTGCGCGGGAAGGCGCTCCCACGTACGCTAGACGTGACATCCGGCGGATGAAGAGAGTTCTCTCCTGCGATGAGATCCGTGCCTGGCCGCCTCGTGGACGCTGTGGCGTCGCCGTCGCCGACGTCGATGCGCCGGATCGCGCTGGCCGGGGTCGTGGCGAACGCCGCGATCGTGATGACCGGCGCGGGGGTGCGGCTCAGCGAGTCAGGGCTCGGCTGCCCGGACTGGCCGAGGTGCACGGCCACCAGCATCGTGGCCAGCGGGACCACCGGCGACCCCCTGATCCACCGCTGGGTCGAATTCGGGAACCGGCTGGTAACCGTTGCCATCTTCGTCATTGCCGTTCTGGTCTTCGTGGCCGCCTGGCGCTACCGCGAGCAGGGCCGCCGCCGCCGCGACGTGATGTGGCTCGCCTCGGCGCAGCCGGCCGGGATCGTGGCCCAGGCCGCCCTGGGCGGGATCGTGGTCCTGACCAAGCTCGATCCGGTCTGGGTGTCGATCCACTTCCTGCTCTCGATGGCCCTGGTGGCCGCGGCGGTGGCGCTGTACGTCCGCTGCAGCGAGGGCCGCGGACCCACGCGCCTGCTGGTCCCGCGCGAGATACGGCTTGGCGCGTTCGGGACCGTGGGCGTGCTCGGCCTGATGCTCGCCGCGGGCACCGTCGTCACCGGCACCGGGCCGCTGGCCGGCGCGGGCGACATCCCCCGCTTCCACCTGCCGCTCGCCGGCGTGACCCAGTTCCATGCGGACATTGGCTGGCTGCTGGGCGGGCTGGTGATCGCGCTGGTGGTCGGCCTCCGCCTGGTCGGCGCGTCCCGTCGGGCGATCAGGCTGAGTTGGCTGCTGCTGGCGCTGATCGGCGCTCAGGGCTCCATCGGCTACGCGCAGTACTTCAGCGGGCTGCCCGCGGGCCTGGTCTGGGTGCACGTCGCGGACTCGGTGGTGATCTGGGTCACCGCACTCCTGCTGCTGTTCGCGCTGCGCGAGCGGGGATCCGTGGCCACGCGGAGCGAGGCCGGGACCACACAGGCACGCGCCGCGGACGATTTCCCCGCCGCGGACGCCTCGGCTGCGGCGGTCGCGCCCGGCGTGCCGCTGCCCCAGGATGCCCGGCTGTTGTAGCGGCGGCCCCTGGCCCGCGGCTGCGGCCGACGTCGTCGGCGCGGTAGCAGGGTGGCGCACGGCGGCGCCAGGGCGGCCCGGCCCGCCCGGGGTATTCGTGCTCGCCATCGACGGGCACGGCGGATCCGGGAAGACGACGATTGCCACCGAGGTCGCGGGGCTGACCGGGGCCGCGCTCGTGCACACCGACGACTTCTTCGCCGAACCGGCTCCCGCGCCGGGCATCCAGCGGCCGATGACGAGCTACTACGACTGGCGGCGTCTTCGCGAGCAGGCGCTCCTGCCGCTGCGCGCGCGCCGCCGTGCGTCGTTTCGCCGTGTCACCTGGGACAGCGACGGCGGGCCGGCCGACGTGGTCACTGTCGATCCCGCCGGCCTGGTCGTGGTCGAGGGGGTGTTCTCCGCCGCACCCGAACTGGCCGACCAGGTGGACCGCGCGGTGTTCGTCGACACGCCGGAACCCGAGCGGCTGCGCAGGGTCCGCGCCAGGATCTCTTCCGAGGACTGGGACGACGGCTGGCTGCGCGCGGAGCAGGCGTACTTCCGGCTGATCCGGCCGCCGTCGTCGTTCGACCTGGTCGTGTCCGGCGCCTTCGGTGGCGCCGCGGTAACATGAAGCCAAACTTCACGGGAGCTCGGGGCTGACCGGGCTGAGAGGGTGGCTGGCCGCGCGGCCGTCGCGCCACCGACCGTTTGAACCTGGACCGGGTAATGCCGGCGTAGGGAGGCATTCAGCCATGACGGCGGGCAGACACACACACCATCGCACGGCGCTGGCCGGGGCCGGGCTGATCCTCGCGGCCGCCCTGGGCGTGAGCGCCTGCGCCGCGAGCAGCCCGCCCTCGGTCCCGGCCGGCGGCGCCCCGGTCAGCGGCGGCACCGCCTATTTCGCCGAGCAGCCGCTCGCGCCGCCGACCTACATCTTCCCGCTGGTGTCCGGCGAGAACTTCACCACCGCGAACACCAGCGACCTGCAGACCCTGCTCTACCTGCCGCTCTACTGGTACGGGGACAAGGGGAAGGCCTCGATCGACTACCCGCTCTCGATCGGCAACCCGCCGGTCTACAGCGACGGCGACCGTGTGGTCACGATCACGCTCAAGCATTACGTCTGGTCCGACGGCGAGACCGTCAGCGCCCGCGACGTCGGGTTCTGGATCAACATGCTCGAGGCCAACAAGGCGGACTGGGCGAACTACGTCCCCGGCGAATTTCCCGACAACGTGGTGTCCTGGACCGCGCTCGGGCCCGTCACCATCCGGCTGCACCTCAATGCGAGGTACAACCCGACCTGGTTCACCTACAACGAGCTGTCACAGATCACCCCGCTGCCGATCGCGTGGGACCGCACGTCCCTGGCTGAGCCCGCCCGGCCCGCGAACGCGGCGAACCTGCCCGACACCACCACCGCGGGCGCGAGGGCCGTGTACAGCTTCCTGAACGGCCAGGCGGCGAAGACGGCGAGCTACGTGTCCAGCCCGCTGTGGTCGGTGGTGGACGGCCCGTGGAAGCTGGCCGGCCTCAGCAGCGACGGCATGGCCACATTCGTGCCCAACCGCCGCTACTCCGGCCCGGACAAGCCACATCTGTCGAAGTTCGTCGAGCTGCCGTTCACCTCGGCCGGCGCCGAGTTCTCCGTGCTGAAGGCCGGGTCGCCGAGCGGCGGCCCTGGCAGTTCCGGCCAGCAGGTATCCGTCGGCTACGTGCCCGACAACGACCTGCCGCAGCAGCCGTCCCTGAAGGCCCAGGGCTACCGGCTGGTGGCGGACTATCCGTTCGGCTTCGACTACTTCGAGCCTAACTTCAACAACCCGAAGGTCGGCGCGATCCTCCGGCAGCTGTACTTCCGCCAGGCATTCCAGCACCTGGTCGACCAGACCGGGTGGATCCACGCCTACTACGACGGCCTCGGGGTGCCCACGTACAGCCCGATCCCCGCCAGGCCGGCCAACCCGTACTCGGACGCCAAGGCGTCGGTGAACCCGTACCCGTTCAGCGTGCCCGCCGCCAGGGCCCTTCTGGCGGGGCACGGCTGGAAGATCGTCCCGGGCGGCGTTACCACCTGCGCCAGGCCGGGCGGCGCCGCCGACGAGTGCGGCGCCGGCGTCAAGGCCGGCCAGCCGCTCCAGTTCACGCTGATGTACCCGACCGGCCTGCCGTACACCGACGCCGCCATGGCCGACCTGCAGTCGGACGCGCGCCAGGTGGGCATCCAGATCTCGCTGGACCAGGTGACCCAGGCCACGATCGCCGCGACCATCGAGCCTTGCTCCTCTTCGTCGCCGGCGTGCAGCTGGGAGATCGGCCAGTATGGCACCGCGTGGCTGTTCGAGCCGGACCACTACCCGACCGGCGACGAGATCTTCCAGACCGGCGCGCTCGGCAACGTGAACAACTACTCGGACCCGGCGATCGACAAGCTCATCTCCGCCACGACCACGACGCCGGCGAGCGGCGCCCAGGCGGCGCTGAACGCATACGCCGACCAGGTCCGGCTGCAGCTGCCAGACTTCTGGCAGCCCAGTCCCGGCACGCTGGTCACCGTCCAGTCGAACCTGCGCGGATTCTCACCGAACGCCTACGGGTTCATCAACCCGGAGGAGTGGTACTTCACGAAGGTCTCCGGATGAGGCAACGGCGCCGCTGGGCCCCCCGGGGGCTACTCGTGCCGGACTTCATCTGCGCTTAACGAGCGGGGCGGGTTAGGTTCGCCGCGATGCGGATAGGGTCGACCTGATGCCCTATCGCACCCGAAGGCGAGCCTGGCCCGGGGTCAGGGCCAGATAGGCGCAAGGAGTGAATGCCATGAACGCTCAGCCCGACATACTCGCCCAGCTCACCGACGCCGGCGTGTCCATATGGCTCGACGACATCAGCCGGGAGCGCCTGACAACGGGCAACCTGGAGCAGCTGGTACGGGACCTGCACGTGCGCGGGGTGACCTCCAACCCCACGATCTTCGCCAAGGCGCTGTCACAGGGCAATGCCTATGACGGCCAGGTGGCGGACCTGGCGCTGCGCGGCGTCAGCGTCGAGGAGGCCAGCCGGGACATCACCACCTACGACATCCGGTGGGCGTGCGACGTGCTGCGGCCCGTGTACGACGAGTCCGGCGGCGTCGACGGCCGGGTATCCCTCGAGGTCGACCCGCGGATCGCCAGGGACACCACAGGCAAGACCGCTGCGGAAGCCAGGGCGCTGTGGTGGATGGTCGACCGGCCCAACCTGTTCATCAAGATCCCCGCGACCGAGGCCGGGATCCCGGCCATCACCCAGTGCCTGTCGGAGGGGATCAGCGTCAACGTGACCCTGATCTTCTCGCTGCAGCGCTACGGTGAGGTGATCGACGCGTTCATGGCCGGGATGGAGGGCGCCGCCGCGGCCGGCCGGGAACTGGGCAAGATCGCCTCGGTGGCCTCGTTCTTCGTCAGCCGGGTGGACACCGAGGTCGACGACAGGCTGGACAAGCTGGGCACGCCCGAGGCGGAGGCGCTGCGCGGCAAGGCCGCCGTGGCCAACGCGCGGCTGGCCTACGAGCTCTTCGAGCAGAAGCTCGATACCCCGCGATGGCGGGCGCTGAGCGCGCAGGGCGCGCGTGTACAGCGTCCGCTGTGGGCCTCGACGAGCGTCAAGGATCCGAGCTTCGCCGACACGATGTACGTGGTGGACCTCGTCGCCCCGGACACGGTGAACACGATGCCCGAGGCCACGCTGCACGCGACCGCGGCCCACGGCGAGTTGCACGGCAACACGATCGCCGGCACGTACGAGGAGGCCCGCGAAGTATTCCGGCAGCTCGAGGCGCTCGGCATCCACTACGACGACGTGACGGCGGTGCTGGAAGACCAGGGCGTGGAGAAGTTCGAGGCGTCGTGGAACGAACTGCTCGACACGATCAAGACCCAGATGGCCGCGGCGAAGAAGTAACGAGGCGGAGCGGCGGAGGAACTCCGATGACATCGAACCCCCTGCGCGATGCCCGCGACCGCCGGATCCCGAGGGTCGCCGGGCCCTGCGCGCTCGTGCTCTTCGGGGTGACCGGCGACCTGGCCACGAAGAAGCTGCTGCCGGCCATCTACGATCTGGCAAACCGCGGGCTGCTGCCGCCGGGCTTCTCCCTGGTCGGCTTCGCCCGCCGGGACTGGCAGGACGACGACTTCGAGAGGCTCACCCACGACGCGGTCAAGGCGCACGCGCGCACGCCGTTCCGGGAGACGGTCTGGCGGCAGGTGGCCGAGGGCGTGAAGTTCGTGCCCGGCGAGTTCGCCGACGACGATGCGTTCGACCGCCTCGCCGGGTGCCTGGCCCAGCTCGACATCGACCGCGGAACCGGCGGTAACTACGCCTTCTACCTGTCCGTGCCGCCGAAGGCCTTCCCGCAGGTGGTGTCCCAGCTGAAGCGGTCCGGGCTGTCCACGCCGCCAGAGACCCCGAGCGGCACGCGTCCGTGGCGGCGGGTCGTGATCGAGAAGCCGTTCGGCCATGACCTGGCCAGCGCGCGGGAGCTCAACGCGATCCTGAATGCGGTGTTCCCCGAGTCCTCGGTCTTCCGCATCGATCACTACCTGGGCAAGGAGACGGTCCAGAACATCCTGGCGCTGCGCTTCGCCAACACGCTCTTCGAGCCGATCTGGAACCGCGGCTACGTTGACCATGTGCAGATCACGATGGCGGAGGACATCGGCATCGGCGGCCGGGCCGGGTACTACGACGGCATCGGTGCGGCCCGCGACGTGATCCAGAACCACCTGCTGCAGCTCATGGCGCTCACGGCCATGGAGGAGCCGGTGTCGTTCGAGGCCGACTCGCTGCGCATGGAGAAGGAGAAGGTGCTCTCCGCGGTCGTGATCCCCGAAGATCTCGCGGTGGGCACGGCCCGCGGGCAGTACTCCAGCGGCTGGCAGGGCGGGATCGAGGTGCGCGGCTTCCTCGAGGAGGACGGCATCGCTCCGGACTCGATCACCGAGACGTACGCGGCCCTGCGCCTCGAAGTCGACACGAGGCGGTGGGCCGGCGTGCCGTTCTACCTGCGCACCGGCAAGCGGCTGCCGAGCCGGATGACCGAGATCGCGCTGATGTTCCAGCGTGCGCCGCACCTGCCGTTCGCGAGGACCGATACCGAGGAACTCGGCCAGAACGCCCTGGTGATCCGCGTGCAGCCGGACGAGGGCATCACGGTCAGGTTCGGCTCCAAGGTGCCTGGCTCGGCGATGGAAGTGCGCGACGTCAACATGGACTTCGCGTACGGCGAATCGTTCACCGAGTCCAGCCCCGAAGCCTACGAGCGGCTGCTGCTCGACGTGCTGATCGGCGACCCGCCCCTGTTCCCCCGGCAGCGCGAGGTCGAGCTGTCCTGGCGGATCCTCGACCCGATCGAGGAGTACTGGGCCGAATACGGCAAGCCGGAGCAGTACCCGGCGGGCACGGCGGGCCCGGTGGCGGCGGACGCGATGATCGCCCGCGACGGCCGGGCCTGGCGCCGGCTCTAGCCCCGGGAGAGAATGCGATGATGATCGACCTGACCGACACCACCACGAGGGCCATCCACGACGCCCTCACCCGGGCCAGAGATCAGATGGGCGGCCCGACCACGGGCATGGTGCTCAACCTGATCATCATGACCGACGAGTCCGCCCAGTACGACGCCGTGCGCGCGGCGACGCAGGCAGGCCGCGAGCATCCCTGCCGCGTGCTGGGGGTGATCGCCAGGGACCCGAGCGCCGAATCGCGCCTCGACGCCGAGATCAGGACCGGCGAGGGCGCCCCGGGGCAGACCATTCTGCTGCGCATGTACGGGCCGATGGGGCTGCATGCTGATTCCGTGGTGCTGCCGCTCCTGGTGCCCGACACGCCCGTGGTGACCTGGTGGCCGCGCGGTGGCCCCGCCACGCCGTCCAGCAGCCCGCTCGGGCTGCTGGCGCAGCGCCGGGTCACCGACGCCGCGTCCTCCGGCGCCCCGGGCCGGACCCTGGAGGCCCTGGCGGAGGGCTACCGCCCCGGCGACACCGACCTGAGCTGGACAAGGGCGACGCCCTGGCGCTCGCTGCTGGCCGCGACCCTGGACCAGCCGCACGGCGAGATCATCGGCGGCTCGGTGTCCGCGGAGCCGCGCAACCCGACCGCGGATCTGCTGGCGGCGTGGCTGACCAGCCGGATCGGCCAGCCGTTCTCCCGCGATGAGTCGCCCGGCCCCGGCATCACCGAGGTGCGGTTCGTAACCTCCGATGGCGACATCATGATCACCCGGCCGGACGGGCGCACCGCCACTCTCACCCGGCCCGACCAGCCCGACAGCCGGGTGGCGCTGCACCGCAGGGACACCGCGGAACTGCTCGCCGAGGAGCTCCGCAGGCTCAACCCCGACGAGGTCTACGGCGAGATCCTGGCCAGCCTGCCCACGAGCGCGGGGAGGTAATACCATCGGCGCGCCGCCTCAGGTGATCATCCACCGCGACGGGGAGCTGCTCGCAAAGGCCGTGGCCGCACGGCTCGTGACCAGGCTGGTGGACGCTGTCTCGGCCCGTGGGCACGGCTCAGTGGTGCTGACCGGCGGCGGGATCGGCACCCAGGTCCTCGCCGAACTCTCCGCCTCCCCGGCCGCCGACGCCGTCGACTGGCACCACCTGGACATCTGGTGGGGCGATGAGCGGTTCATGCCATCCGGCGACCCGGAACGCAACGAGACCGGTGCCCGTGCCGCGCTCCTCGATCACGTCGACGTCAGCCCCGAGCGGGTCCATCCGATGCCACCCTCGGACGGCCCGGACGGCGCCAACCCGGAAGAGGCGGCGGCGCGTTACGCGCGCTGGCTGCTCGCCGCCTCGCAGCCCGAGGACCCCGGCCAGGTCCCATCGTTCGACGTGCTGATGCTCGGCATCGGCCCCGAGGCTCACGTCGCGTCGCTGTTTCCCGGCATGCCGGCGGTGTACGAGGAGCAGCGGACGGTCGTGGCCGTGCATGGGTCGCCCAAGCCGCCGCCGACGCGCCTGACAATGACGTTCCCGGCCATCACCGCCGCGCGCGAGGTCTGGATCATCGCGTCGGGCGAGGACAAGGCGGAGGCCATCCGGCTGGCACTGTCGGGGGCCGGGCCGGTCCAGGTCCCCGCGGCCGGCGCCAGGGGCAGGCAGCAGACGCTGTTCCTGCTCGACCGGGCCGCCGCTGCCG
>JASHQP010000042.1 GCA_030039095.1 Streptosporangiaceae bacterium | reverse complement strand
GCCGGCCTGCTGGCCGGGGCCGCCGGGCGCGGTGCCGAACAGCGCCTCCAGGCTGGCGTCGAGGAAGACCGGGCCGCGGTGCCGGGTCGTCGCGATCCGGAACGCCTCGTCGGTGGCGGGCCCCACACGGCCCGTCTCGTGTTCGGTCCAGGCCCGCTTGGTGATCGCCTGGAGCAGCGCGGGATGATCAATTTCCTGCAGGCTTCCCGAGCCCCAGCGGTAGTCCGGGGCCCGGCCGGCGATCACCACCAGCGGCGAGCCGTTGAAGTGCGCCGTGGTGATCGCGCTGATCCCGTTCGTGACCCCGGGGCCGGCCGTCAGCACCGCCAGGCCGGGGGTCAGCGAGAGCCTGGCCGTGGCCTCGGCGGCGAACACCGCCGTCTGCTCGTGCCTGACGTCGACGATCCGCATCGGCGGATCCGCGTGCACCGCCCCGTCATAGAGCGGGAAAACGTGCCCGCCGGACAGCGTGAACATCGTCTCGACGCCGTGCCGCCTGGCGGCGGCTACCGCGTGCGCACCGCCGTGGGGTTCGGTTCCGTCGGCCACGGACGCGACGTTACCAGCAGGTAGCCGGGCAGCTCAGCGAAGACCCGCGCAGGGGCCCGATTTCAATGATCTAGGAGACTTTGGTGCAGTATCTGCGCGAAAGTCTCCTAGATCATTGAAAACCCGCCAGCTTGCGCGCCGACAACTCCTCACGTAAGCGGTATTGAATGACGGCTGGAGCACCCGGTCCGCGGGCACTCGGGGTGACAGTGCAAGCCGTCCCGGATGCGATGATGGCGGCATGCCGACCCTGACCGACCTTGCGCTGCGCCAGGCCGGGCTCGCCGAGGCCGACGTCGACTGGCTGCACATGCTGCTGTCCGACTGGCAGCTGCTGGCCGACCTCTCCTTCGCCGATCTGGTGCTGTGGGCGCAGCTGCACGACGGCTCGGGCTGGGTGGCACTGGCCCAGATCCGCCCGGTGACGGCGCCCACGGCGATCCCCGATGACATCGTCGGCTCCGTGCGGCCCGCTGGCGCGCGGCCGTTCCTCGATGTCGCCATGCAGGAACGGCGGATCTGCCGGGAGGGCGACCCGGAATGGACGACCGGGGTTCCGGTCCGCCACGAGACGATCCCGGTCATCCGCGCCGGCCGGGTCATGGCGGTGATCGAGCGGTCCACGAACCTGTCGGCCGCGAGAACGCCGAGCCGAATGGACCTCGCGTACCTGAGGGCAGCCGACGACCTCGCCCAGATGGTGGCGGCCGGGATCTTCCCCCGCCCGGGCGAGCAGCCGACCCTCGTCAGGTCGCCGCGGGTCGGGGACGGGCTGCTCCGGCTCGGCAGGTCGGGGCGGGTGACGTACGCGAGCCCGAACGGGCTGTCGGCCTACCGCAGGCTGGGACTGACGGCCGACCTCGTGGGAGCCGAGCTCGGGCCGCTGACCGCGCGGCTCTGCGCCATGGGCGGGCCGCGCGACGACTCGCTGATGCTGACCGCGAGCGGCCGCGCGCACATGGAGACCGAGGTCGAGGGCAACGGGTCGGTCGTTCAGCTCCGCGCGATCCCGCTCGTGGTCAGCGGCGCGCGATCCGGCGCGCTGATCCTGCTCAGGGACGTGACCGAGCTGCGGCACCGGGAGCGGGAACTGATCACCAAGGATGCCACGATCCGGGAGATCCACCACCGGGTGAAGAACAACCTGCAGACCGTGGCCGCGTTGCTGCGGCTGCAGGCGCGCAGGCTCAAGGCCGCGGAGGCCCGGACGGCCCTCGACGAGGCGGTGCGCCGGGTGGGGTCGATCGCCATTGTCCACGAGACCCTCTCGCACGCCCCCGACGAGGTCGTCGACTTCGACGACGTCGCCAGCCGGGTGGCGATGATGGCCGCGGAGGTCTCCGCGCCCGAGGCCCGGGTCAAGCCCGGCCTGTCAGGAAAATTCGGGCTGCTGCCGGCCTCCGTCGCGACCCCGCTGGCCCTGGTCCTGACCGAACTGCTGCAGAACGCGCTGCAGCACGGCCTGACCCGGCCGACGGGCGCGGCCCTGGGGGGAAGCCTGATGGTCACGGCGGAGCGGCGGCTCGGCCAGCTCACGGTCACGGTCGCCGATAACGGCGTGGGACTGCCCGAGGATTTCGATCTCGACTCGACCGCGAGCCTTGGCCTGCAGATTGTGCGCACGCTCGTCGTCGCGGAGCTTGGCGGGCGCCTCGAGATCGCGCCTCGGGCCGACGGCGGGACCAGGGTCCTGGTCGAAGTACCGGTGCAGGTGCCTACGGGCGGTGCACCCGAGGGGCGGCCAGAGCAACCCGCCTGACCGGCACCGCCTCCGGCCGTCAGGCGTGCGCCCTGGCCCTGATCCGCGCGGACCTGCGCTTGAGCGCGCGCCGCTCGTCCTCGCTCAGCCCGCCCCAGACGCCAGAATCCTGGCCGCTCTCGAGTGCCCACTGCAGACATAGCTCCACCACGGCGCAGCGCTGGCAGACTCGTTTGGCATCTTCGATCTGTAGCAGCGCGGGACCCGTGTTCCCGATCGGGAAGAACAGCTCCGGATCTTCGTCACGGCAGGCGGCGTGGTGACGCCAGTCCATGGGGTCCACTCCTTTGTGAGGCCCGGCGCCTTCGCCAGGGGCTCCGTTCTCCTCAGTCTTGCTTGTGAAGGTTTTCACGAGCTATGACGTATGTCAGGACCTATAAGTTCCCGAACCTGAGAGTCGTAATCGCCAGGCTGCTGCCTTCGATTGGCTCCCGGGCGAGGGCTTGGGTCATAACGGTTCACAACCCGCCCAGCACGACGCATGGCTGGTGCGCCGCTCGCTAGGAGCGATATAACCCTCTCAAGGTCGGCGATGAACCGCAAGAGGCTTTGGCAAAGGTTCGGACGGATTTCAGTGTCAGATGAGTCACATTGTGGGCATGGGGTGTCTGGCGCTCTTCATGTAGCCTCCTAACAGGCCCTTAGCATGTCGAACGCTGTTCACCCGGGCGATGCTAGCCGCGGCCCATACCGCCCGCAAGCAGGCGCTCACGGAGCAGGGAAGGTTATTTTGCGGCGGGCCGAAAACGGCGCCGGGATGCCGCGCTATCGCCCGGCAAAACGGCGCCGCGGTGCCGGGGGCGAGTCTTACGCAATGACCCGCAAGGCGCCCGGAACCGACAGGAACTTGACGCATTCGTGTTCGCCCATGTACTCGCCGTCCACCTGGAACGCGAGGGGCCGGGCCGATCTCAGGGTCAGCTCGGCTTGATCGTGGAGGGTCAGCACGCTGCGGCCGCGCGGCGGCCGGGATGGGGACAGCATCTGGTACATGGTGCGGGCCGTGCTTACCGTCCGCAGGCTGCGCAGCGCGAACACGTCGAGGCCGCAGTCGAAGGCTGCATGCGGGCTGGCGTAGACCGGGCGGCTCCCCAGATACGTCCACGGCGCCGTGTTGGACACGATGCCGAGGAACAGCGGGCCGGCCGGCGG
The DNA here is from genome assembly GCA_030039095.1 of Streptosporangiaceae bacterium. The sequence continues at coordinate 7,665 of JASHQP010000042.1, read as the reverse complement.
CTGGCCGTCTCGCTCCAGTGTGAGCGCGGGATGACGCCGGTCGGTCACCCGGTAGTACTGCCGGAGGATCATCCGGACATACAGGGCGGGCGTTGCTGTCCTGCCCCGCGCCCGGTGACCATCCACGGCCCGCACCACCTCGGCGTCGAGGCCGAGGCCCGCGTTGAAGGTGAAGTACCGGTCACCGGCCAGGCCAAGGCCGATCGTGCGGTAGCGGCCCGCGGCGAGCGCCTCGAGGATCTGGCCGGCCGCGTCCACGGGATCCGGGGACAGGCCGACGTTGCGGGTGAACACGTTGGCGTTGCCGGCGGGCAGCGCGGCCAGCGCCGGAAGGCCGGCCGCGTCGGTGCCCGGCCCGCCTGCACCGCGACATCCGGCCTGGCCAGCTTCTTCGGCCGTGGCCGGGCCGAGTATCCCGTTGACGGCCTCGTTGACCGTGCCGTCGCCGCCCAGCGTGAGCACGAGCCCGAAGCCTTCGCTGCGCGCCGCAGCGGCGAGAATGGTGGCGTGGCCCCGGTAGCGTGTCTGTTCGACCTCGAGTTCGACGGCGGACGACAGCGCCCGGACGATAACATCCCGCCGAAGCCGGGTCGTGGAGGTGGCGTGTGGGTTCACGATCAAGAGCGCGCGCACGCGCTCAGGTTAGCGAGGCCCCGAAACCGAAGCCCGCGCAGCCCGTGGAGCGTCCGAGAACGCTGACCTGGGCGGCCGGGGTAGAGGCCGCCGAGGCGGTCGGCGTGCTCTTTGCCGCGGTGCTGGCCGGGGTCGATGCTGCCCGCGGCCAGTCCTACCACCTCAGCAGCGGCATCGCGCTGACGGTGATCGGGCTGGCGGCAGCGATCGGGCTGGCGTATGTCGCCGTCGGGATGCGCCGGGTCAGGAGCTGGAGCCGGACGCCGGCCCTGCTCACGCAGCTGTTCTGCGGCGTCGTGAGCCTCTACCTGCTCGAGGCGCATCGCTATCCCTGGGGAGTGCCCGGCATACTGCTGGCCGCCGCTGGATTCGGGACGCTGCTCGTTCCGCGGAGTGTCCGGGCCCTGGCCGGCCTGCCGTGGAAACCGCCCGCCGGCCGGAACGGGTAGTGCCGGGCTGCCCGGCCACTCGCGGGCTACTCGTCCGTGGTGAGGCCCTCGCGCAGCTGGGTCAGCGTCCTCGCGAGCAGCCGTGACACGTGCATCTGGGAGATGCCGAGCTCGGTGGCGATCTGCGACTGGGTCATGTTGCCGAAGAACCGGAGCATCAGGATCCGCTTTTCCCGCGGCGGCAGCCGTTCGAGCAGCGGCTTGAGCGACTCCCGGTACTCCACCCCCTCCAGGGCGTCGTCGAGCATTCCCAGCGATTCGGCCACCGCAGGCGCGTCCTCGTCACCGGAGTCCGGCGCGTCGAGCGACACCGTGGAGTACGCGTTGGCTGACTCCAGGCCCTCGAGCACCTCTTCCTCGCTCATCTGCAGGTGAGCCGCTAGCTCGGCCACGGTCGGCGCCCGGCCGAGCCGCTGGGCGAGGTCACTGATCGCCTTCGTCAGCGCCAGCTTGAGTTCCTGCAGCCGCCGCGGAACACGGACCGCCCACCCCTTGTCACGGAAATGCCGCTTGATCTCCCCGACAATGGTCGGTGTCGCATATGTCGAGAACTCGACGCCACGGCTGAGGTCGAACCTGTCGATGGACTTGATCAGCCCGATCGTGGCCACCTGGGTCAGGTCATCCAGCCACTCGCCGCGGTTCCTGAACCTGCGTGCCAGGTATTCGACCAGCGGCAGGTGCAACTCGACGAGCTCGCCGCGGATTCTCTGCCGCTCCGGGTCGTCAACGGGCAGCGTCGTGAGCTTCTCGAACAGCTCCCGGGCCCGTCCGCGCTCCCGCGCGGCATGCGCGATCTTGGCGGAGCCGAGCGTTGCCTCAGAGTCGCCCCCGTTCTCGACGAGCGCGTCGATGTCGACGGCCTCGTCCTCCCCCGCCTGCTGGAAGTCGATGACCGCCGGATCGCCGCCGGTCTCACCGACCGCCAGCTTCTCGGCCTGTTCGGCCACTGTGGTCTCGAACTCCTCGGTCAAAGCGACCTCGATCTCCCCCGTCACACCGACCCCGACGACTCTCTTGTCTTCCGCAGCACGATGGTCAGCACGTCGTCGGGGCCCACGCTGGCGTCCACGCTTCCCGCGAGCGCGGTGAGCACGGTCCAGGCGAAGGTGTCGCTGGCTGGCTGCTGCGGATCCAGGCACGGAACGGACACGGCGATCGTCATCGTGTCCTCGCCGAGCGTGAAGACGCATTCGAGACTGGTGCCCGGCACGGCCTGGGTGAGGAGCATGGCGCAGGCCTCGTCCACGGCGATCCGCAGGTCCTCGATCTCGTCCAAGGTGAAGTCGAGGCGCGCGGCCAGCCCGGCCGTCGCCGTTCGCAGCACCGACAGGTACGCCCCCTCGGCTGGCAGTCGCACAGTGACCTTGTCCTGTGCCTCGCGGCGCTCGGCTGGCTTTCCTCGTGGTGCCGTGGCGGGCTGGCCGGTCCCGGCTGCGCCGGCCCCGCCCGCTGCCAGCCCGCTGGCCGCCCCCGTGACGGCTGTACTGGCTGCCGACGTGGTCGTTTCTTCCCTCACGTGTGCCCTCCCACACCGCCAGGCATCGGCCCGCGGCTGCGATCAGGTTGGCTATCCCGCCACCGCGGGATTCTGGCTTTGCCCGCCTCGGCGGGCTCTTCGCTCTGCATGCAACTTACCGCGAGCGGGCCGTGACTCAGACGCGGCGCGCGGCCGGCTTCGGCACCCCGATGCAGCGGAGGACCACGCCGGGCAGTCGCCCGCGTGGTCCTCCGGCTGGCCGTCTGGGGTGGATACCGTCAGTATCAGCCCTGCTTCGTCTCCCAGAAGATCTTGCTGATCTCGTCGATCTTGCCGAGCAGCTTGTCCGCCACGGCGGGGTCGCTGCTCGCCTTGGTGCCGCCACCGCCGCCCGCGAGCTTGGTCGCCTCGTTGAACAGCTGGTTCAGCTGCGGGTACTTCTCGAAGTGCGGCGGCTTGAAGTAATCGGTCCACAGCACCCACAGGTGGTGCTTGACCAGCTCAGACCGCTGTTCCTTGATGTCAATCGCGCGAGCGCGGAACTCCGGGTCGGTGTTCTGCTGGTACTTCTCGCAGATCGCCTTGACGGATTCGGCTTCGATCCGGGCCTGAGCGGGGTCGTAGACGCCGCAGGGGAGGTCACAGTGAGCGTGCACGGTGGCCCTGGGTTCGAGAAGACGTGCGAGCAGCCTCATTGATCTCCTTCTCTCCATTCAGATCATGTATCCCCGACCCGACACTACCCCCAGGCCTGGCGGGCATTCCGGGAGGGAGCCCGGGATGTCTACGATGCGTTCCGGGAGTGCGTGCGGTCGGGGAGGGAGGCGGGATGCGCTCGCCGCTGTGGCGGGTCGCTGTGGCGGAACGGTCCATGGAGCCGTCGCTGTGGCCCGGCGACTGGCTGCTCGTCCGGCGCAGCGTCCGCCCAGGGTGCCCGCCAAGGATCCGCCCGCGCCAGCTCGTGGTCGCGCGGCATCCGTGGAAGCCCGGGCTGCTGCTCGTCAAGCGCGCGGCGCGGCCCGACACGGACGGCTGGTGGCTGGAGTCGGATAACCCGGGAGCCGGGGCCGTGGACAGCCGGAGCTTCGGCCCGGTGCCGGAGGGGCTGATCGAGGGCCGGGTCATCCTGCGGTACTGGCCGCTGCGCCGCCGCTGACACAGCGGGGCCCCAGCCCGCGAGAGGACTGGGGCCCCGCGATCCGTCACGCCGGGTGCGTGAGCTCCCGGCCTGGCCGGGTCAGTGCCCGGGAACGAGCGTCTCGGGAACGACCTCGGCCGCAGCGGAGTCGATGTATCGCTCGGTCTCCACCTTCGGCAGCGCAACGGCACGCGCCCAGTAGTAGATGATCAGGCTGAAGGCGAGCAGGACGAGGAAGTCGACGCCCAGCTTGAGGTGGCCCTGGCCGCCGCCGTACGAGCCCTGCCAGGTGATGACGCCCATGCCGATCAGGTAGGCCGGCAGCCACTGCGCCGACTTCCAGTCCAGCTTGCCGAACGAGGGAGTACGCGGGTTGAGCCGGAACACGAACGTGGCGCCGATCAGCACCCAGCCGATCAGGATGGCCAGGCCCAGCTTCCATACCGTCGTCCAGCCGGAGAAGTAGATCAGCGTGTTGGCCACGAAGAACGCCACCGGAGACCAGAACTCGCCGCCGGGCAGCCGGTACGCGCGCGGCCGCTCGTTGTGGTGCAGCCGGAACACGCCGAACGCCAGAGGCGCGCCCGCGTACATCAGCACGCTGGCCGCGGTGATCAGCTCGACCAGGTTCTGCCAGCTCGGGAACGGCAGGAAGAAGATGAGCGAGGCGATGAACGCGGCGATCAGGCTGACCCACGGCACGCCAGTGCCGTTGGTCCGCTCGAACGCGGACGGGACGTAGCCGTTCTTGGACAGGCCATAGCCCACCCGCGAGGTCGAGCTGGTGTAGATCAGGCCGCACGCTCCCGGCGAGATCAGCGCGTCGATGTAGAGGATCGTGGCCAGCCAGCCGAGCGCGGCCAGCGAGGCGATCGCGGCGAACGGCCCGGCGTCGTTGGTGAACGACAGCGCCGCCCAGCCGTGGTCGAGCGAGCCCTTGGGCAGCGCGGCGATGAACACGACCTGCAGCGCGATGTAGATCACCGCGCCGATGATCATGGAGTAGATGACCGCGCGGGGCAGGTCCTTCTGCGGGTTCGCGCTCTCCCCGCCGAACTGGATGGCCTGCTCGAATCCGAGCAGCGCGAAGATCACCGCGCCGGCGGCGGTGGCGGCGAACACGCCGTGGATGCCGTACGGCATGAACCCGCCGTGCGCGCCGAAGTTCGAGCTGTTGAAGGACTTGACGGCCAGCGCGATGATCGCCAGCACCGGGACGCCGATCTTCCACCACGTGGCCACGCTGTTGGTGGCCGCGAGCCAGCGGACGCCAAAGAAGTTGATCCCGACGAAGATCGCCAGCAGCACGACGGCCACCAGGTAGCCGCGCGGGAAGCTGGGCACCGGGTTGCCGGCCGCGTCGGTCGTGGTCAGCCAGTGGATATGCACGGTGCCGTAGCTGAGCACGGCCAGCACCTCCACCGGTGCCACCGCCGCCGCCTGCAGCCAGGCAAACCAGCCGAACGACGCGCCGGACGCAAACCCGAACGCGTAGTGCGGGTACCGTGCCGTGCCGCCTGCGACCGGGAACATCCCGCCGAGTTCGGCGTGCACGAACGCAAGGACCATCAAGGCAGCGGCGCCGATGAGCCAGGAGAGGATGGCCGCGGTTCCGGCGATCTGCACGGCGAAGAACGAACCGAACAGCCAGCCGGAGCCGATGATCGACCCCGCGGAAGCCCAGGTGAGGCCGATGAACCCGACCTGTTTCCTCAGGTTTCTGTCGACTTGTGGACGGGCAACTTCGGCTTCTGCAGCCATGTCCGAACCTTCTTTCCGGTCCGCATACGTGAGGCATACGCCCCGTGAGTAGGGCTCATGCTAATGATCGCCCCCGAGCATGAGAAGAAGCCGCTTGGCATCTTTTTGATAACGCGGGTAACGGCCGCACCCGAATCGCGGCCGGTAGGAAGCGGTGCGCTTATGCCAATAACGGCCGGGCGTTCATCGGCTCACAAGGCGGGCAATTGATCACCGGCCACCGCGAGGAGCGCTAACCGGCGGCCGAGTACCCGTTCGCCGAACGCCGCGGGCTTCGCAACGCGGTCACATTCCCCTTGCCGGCGCAATGCTTGACGCAGTAAAGACTGGCCCGGCCGGCGCTGGCATCGACGAATACCGACCGGCAATCCGGGACCTTGCAGACGCCCAGGTGGCTCATGCCGCAGCGGGCGGCAACCGCGGCCAGGCCCGCGATCGCGCCCGCAGCGTACCGGTCGGCGAGCGACCCGCTCTCGTCGAGGTGCAGGTGCCAGCGCGAGCGGTCGTGACGCACCAGCGTCGGGCGGATCGGGTACTGCGCGAGCAGCGTGTTCAGCCGTTCGGCCGCGGTGGCGTGATCGCGCTGGGCGGCCGCGGCAAATACCTCGGTGAGTTCGGTGCGCAGCATCCGCAGTGCATCAAGGTCATGATGGGTCCACGGCCCGCGCAGGAGCGGAAAATCGCCCACGAACGCGCGGAAAGCTCCAGTGGTGCCGAGTTGGTCGGTCTCGCTGTCGACGCCTGCGGCAGAATTCACGAGACGCACCGCGAACTCGGCATAGGACGTGAGATCCACTTCGGTCCTTAGCTGCGGGAGGATGGGTGTCGCGGCCCGCCGAAAAGTATGGCACAACGCCGCCCGGCCCGTTGTCGCAATTCAGGCACATATCAGACACGAAGCGTCGCGATCGAGTGACTCTTCTCTCCCGCCCCCATGAGCCACCCCTTCCGCCCCCATGAGCCCGCCCCTCCCGCCCCGCACTGTCGCATGCGTTCCGCGCGGCGCTAAGGTCCAGATCATGTTTGCTGTCACTGCGGCGCGCATCGACGCCGACGACCCGCTGGCCGGCCTGGAACTCGGTGAGCACGCGGAGCCGGACCCGCCGGACGGGTGGACCACGGTCACGGTCAAGGCCGCCGCCCTCAACCATCACGACGTGTGGACGCTGCGCGGCGTCGGCATCTCACCGGATCGCCTGCCGATCGTGCTCGGCTGCGACGCCGCGGGCCTCGACGCCGACGGCAACGAGGTCGTGGTGCACGCGGTGATCTCCGACGCCTCCGCCGGGGACGAGACCATGGATCCGGGCAGGTCGCTCCTGTCCGAGCGGTACGACGGGACGTTCGCCGAGCGGGTCGCGGTGCCCAGGCGCAATCTCGTGCCCAAGCCGGCCGGGCTGTCCTTCGCCGAGGCCGCGTGCCTGCCGACGGCGTACCTGACCGCCTACCGGATGCTGTTCACCCGCGCCGGGATCTCACCAGGCGCCACCGTGCTGGTGCAGGGCGCCGGCGGCGGCGTCGCGACCGCGCTGATCCTGCTCGGCCGCGCGGCCGGCTTCCGGGTCTGGGTGACCAGCCGCAGCGAGGACAAGCGGGACCGGGCCGTCAGGCTCGGCGCGGACCAGGCGTTCGCGTCCGGGGCCCGGCTGCCCGAGCGGGTGGACGCGGTGATGGAGACGGTCGGCGAGGCCACCTGGGCGCACTCGCTCCGCGCGCTCAAGCCCGGCGGGCGCATCGTGATCTCCGGCGCGACCAGCGGTTCGGTGCCGCCGGCCGACCTGAGCCGCGTGTTTTTCCTGCAGCTGTCCGTCGTCGGCTCGACGATGGGCACCGCCGCCGAGCTCGCCCGCCTCGTGCAGTTCTGCGAGCAGACCGGGGTGCGCCCGCTGATCGACCGCACGCTGCCGCTGGCTGCGGCCAGAGAGGGCCTGGCCGCGATGATCTCCGGGGAACTGTTCGGAAAGGTCACGCTCGAGGTGTAGCCGGGCCGGCCGGCGTCGTCACGAGTCGGGGGGAGCGTCGCGTTCCGGGCTCTGTTCACCGTCATCGGTGGGAGCCACGCGGAAGACCTCGTTCTTGATCCTGGTGAGCGCCTCCTCCAGGATCGAGCGCAGGTCGCCGAGCGCGTTGTCGCCGATGGATTCGGTGTTCCAGGCGGCCTTGCGCAAGTCCCGGGCGAAGTCCACGGCCAGCCGCTCCAGGTC
>JASHQP010000494.1 GCA_030039095.1 Streptosporangiaceae bacterium | reverse complement strand
CGGTCGGCCATGCCGGGCGGGTGGAGCGCATCCGTGCCTCGGTCGCCGCCCAGCCCGGGCTCGCGGTGTGCGGAGCGATCTACGACGGCATCGGCATACCGGCGTGCATCGCCTCGGCGCGGCTGGCCGCCGATCAGGTGCTCGTGTACCTCGGGTCGCGCGACCCGCGGCGCGCCCACGCGGGCTGACGCCAGGCTGGGACGATCGCCACCCCGCCCAGCCACGCCGGCTGACGGCCGGTGGGACAATGGGGGCATGACTGGGAACGAGCAGGGACGGCCCGCTGACGAGACCGCGCAGCGGCCCAGGGCGCGGGAACTGAACGATCTGATCCGGTACACGATGTGGTCTGTTTTCCGGGTGACCGGCCCCGGGGCGCTCGAGGCGGCCGGCGAGGCGACCAAGTCCGGCAGGGCGGGCCTGGCGGCCGAGGTCAGCGAGCTGTGCCAGCAGGCGTCCGGCAAGGGCGTGGTCACCCGCGGCTGCTACGACGTGCAGGGCCTGCGTGCCGACGCCGACTACATGTTCTGGTGGATCGCGCCGTCATCCGACGACCTGCAGGAGATGTACGCGCGCTTCCGCCGCACCGGCCTCGGCCGGGCCAGCGAGCCGGTGTGGTCGGCGATGGCGCTGCACCGGCCGGCGGAGTTCAACAAGGGGCACATTCCGGCGTTCCTCGCGGACGAGGAGCCGCGCGGCTACCTCAGCGTCTACCCGTTCGTGCGCTCTTACGAGTGGTACCTGCTCGAGCCCCAGGAGCGCCGCGCGATGCTCGCCGAGCACGGGATGATGGCCAGGGAATACCCGGACGTGCGGGCGAACACCGTGGCGTGCTTCTCGCTGAACGACTACGAGTGGATGCTCGCGTTCGAGGCCGACGAACTGCACCGCATCGTCGACCTCATGCGCCACCTGCGCGGCGCGCGGGCCCGGCTGCACACCAGGGTCGAGATCCCGTTCTACACCGGCAGGCGCAAGCCGGTCGGAGAGCTGGTTTCCGCTCTTCCGTAACGTTCAAGGCGGTATTCTCAATGCGCAATCTTACGCAGTGAGCAATAATAGGTCTATGGTGGTGACATGGACGGCACCACCCCCGGGCTGCGGGAACGCAAGAAGCTGGCGACCAGGCAGGCGCTGGCCCTCGCCGCGATGCAGCTTGCGGTCCAGCGCGGCCTGGAGAACGTCCGCGTGGAGGACATCACCGACGCGGTGAACGTGTCCCGCCGGACCTTCACCAACTACTTCTCCTGCAAGGAAGAGGCGATCGCCTCGCTGAACACCGCCCGGTTCACCCAGGCCGTCGAGGCGTTGCGGCACCGGCCGGCCAGCGAGCCGCTGGCCGATTCACTGGCCGAGGTGTTCGCCGCCGAGTACGAGGCCGCCACCCAGGTCGGCCCGGAGCGGATCGCGCAGATCCGCATGATGATGGTCTCTCCCGCGCTGCAGGGCGAGGCCCTCAAGACCCTGGTCGCGACCGAGGGGCCGCTGGCGAAGGTGATCGCCGAGCGGACCGGCGCCGACCCGCAGAGCGACCTGCGGCCACACGTGCTCGCGGCCGCGGTCATGGCCGCTGTCCGGACCGCGACCGCGCACTGGACGGCCAGCGGCGGCGCCGACTCGCTGCCGGACCTGATCCGCCAGGCCGTCCGTCTGGTTGCCTGACCGCGGCGCGCCGGCCCTGCCGCGCCTGAGTTCCATCATGACGCGTCTCGGCTGATCCGCCGGATCCATTGCGGCAGGCATGATAAGTCCGGATAATTGGATCATTCGTCATTACTAGGCGATTCCCGATTTTGGCGGTGCAGGTGCGCCGCCAGCGTTCATGCGGGTTACGTCGTCCAGGCTCGCGAGCGCACGGGGAGGCGTGGTGAGCGAAGAGGTTTCCGCGGACACCGGAACCTTCAGCGTGGGTTTTGCCGCCGGTTTCGAGATCGCCGGGTACCGGCTGGACGGGGAGATCGGCCGGGGCAGCGCGGCCGTGGTCTGCAAGGCGCGCGACGAGCGGCTCGGCCGGGTGGTCGCGCTGAAGATCCTCGCCCCGGAACTGACCGACGACGAGCCGTTCCGGCAGTGGTTCGTCCAGGAACTGCGGGCCGTGACCGAGATCCGCAACCCGCACATCGTGCCGGTCTTCGAGGCTGGCCAGGCGGACGGGATGCTGTACCTCGCGATGCGGCACGTGCCCGGCGGGGACGCGCTGTCGCTCGCTCGCCGGGAGGGACCGCTGCCGGTCGCCCGGGTGGCGGCGATCATCTGGCAGACGGCGTCCGCGCTCGACGCGATGCACGCGGCCGGGCTGATGCACCGCGACGTCAAGCCGGCGAACATCCTCGTCGATACCGCCCCGGGGCGGCGGGACTGGGTCTACCTGTCCGACTTCGCGCTGCGCAGGGAGCCGGCGCAGGCGGACGGGCCCTCGTGGGCGCGGTCGCCGGTGAGCACGCTCGCCTGCGTCGCGCCGGAGCTGATCGAGGGAGGGCCGGCGGACGGGAGGGCCGACGAGTACGCGCTGGCAGCGTCCGCGTTCGAGCTGCTCACCGGCTGGCCGCCGTTCGTCGCGGACGACCCGGCGGCGCTGCTGCACGCGCACGTGACCCAGCCGCCGCCAGCGCTGACCTCGCGGCGGCCCGAGCTTCCCCCGGCGGCCGATGACGTCGTGGGGCGGGCACTGGCCAAGGCGCCGGAGCAGCGGTACCCGAGCTG
>JASHQP010000493.1 GCA_030039095.1 Streptosporangiaceae bacterium | reverse complement strand
TTGACTACGTCTGGGACCGCAAGCATTAACGGAACTTGGCGCGCTGGGCTGCCGGGCTGAGCCCCGGCCAGTGGGCTGCGCCACTTGGGCCAGCCTGGGGACCGTACGCCGAGTCGAACACGGTCGACCTGGCGCTGCACGTGCTGGACGAGGTTGTTCACCACGGCGCCGAAGTGGGCGTGCTCAGGGACCTCTACTACCACCGCTCCTCACTGCACGGCTGAAGCGCCTGCCGCCGCGGGTGGTCACGCCGAACCGCGCGCCGTAGGGTCATGCCATGCGCCGGCCGCGGGGCGGGGTCGCCACTTCAGCGCAGCGGGCGGAGGATGCCTCCGGCATCGCCGCATTCCTGCGGACCGGGCGATCGCCGACGGCGAAGCGGCTCGTTGTCTGCGCCGGCGACAGCATCACCCGCGGCCGCAGCAGCGCAAACTGGGTGGACCTCCTGCAGCGCCGGTTTGCGGCGGACGGGTATCAGTTCGTCAACGCGGGCGTTGACGGCGATCCCGCCTGGAACGTGCTCGAGCGCATCGAGGACGTCGTCCGCTGCCGGCCGGACGCCGTCACGCTGCAGGTTGGCGGCAATGACGTCGCCGCGGCGTCCGGTACATGGCCCGAGAGGATGTACTGGCGGCAGCAGCACGTTCCGCGGGCCCCGAGCCTCGGCTGGTATGCCGAGTGCGTCGACGAGATCCTCGCCAGCCTGCGGTCGCAGACCTCCGCACGCGTCGCGGTGCTCGATATCCCCATGATCGGCGAGGACCTCACCAGCGATACGAACCGCCGCGTGGACGCATACAACCAGGCGCTGCGCCGTGTGGCCGCGGCGCATGCGGCCGCGTACCTTCCCCTGCATGATCGTCTGGCAGCCCTCTTGCCCCCCTCGCACAAGCCCCCGCCCTACCGGGGACGCTTCGGCCCGACGATCAGAGCCAGCCTGAGCCGCAGCATCCTGCGTCGTTCCTGGAACCAGATTTCCGCCTCGAACGGGCTCATCGTCCTGATCGATCATGTCCACCTGAACGACCGGGCCGCGATGGTCACGTCCGACTTGGTCGCTGACTTCATCAGCTGCTTGTGATCCGCAGGCCCTTTCTGAGCCGGGGGGCGATGAATTTCCCGCCCGCAGGCCGTCTGGATCCTTGGAGTGCCAGCGCCCAGACGGGCAACGCGCGGAGGCGATCATGAACGATGAGCTGTGGAACGAGCGGGGACCGGTGGCCGACGGCGCCGTACCCATGCCCGAGGTGACTGACCGGGCCACCTGGCAGGCGCAACTGGACGGGCTGCTGGTGCGGGAGAAGGCCCACACCCGGGAAGGGGACGCGATCGCGGCGGCCCGGCGGCGGCTGCCGATGGTCGAGGTGGATTCCACGATCCCGCTGACCGGCGAGCACGGGCGCGTCCCTCTGCTGCAGGTGTTCGAGGGCCGCCGCCAGCTCGTCGCGTACTTCCACATGTGGCACACCGGCAAGCCCGCGCAGGACCAGTGCTCGGGCTGCACGTTCTGCAACGGGCAGGTCCGTGATCTGCCCTATCTGTACTCGCGCGACGTCACGTTCGTCACCTTCTCCGAGGGGCCCTACGAGGAGAGCGCCCGCTACCGCGACTTCATGGGCTACAAGATGCCCTGGTACTCGGCGCAGGACTCCACCGACGCGCTGCTCGCCGGGCGCTGGTTCGGCATGATCGTCTGCTACCTGCGCGATGGCGACCGGGTGTTCGAGACCTACTGGGCCACCGGCCGGGCCACGGAGGCAATGGGGTCCGTGTACGGCCTGCTCGACATGACCGTGTACGGCCGGCAGGAGACCTTCGAGCAATCGCCGCCCGGATGGCCGCAGTTCTGGCGCAGCACCGGCGAGCAGTGGCGCGTCAACGGGCGCCCGACCCCTCAGTGGGAGCGGCTGGCGGACGGGCACCCCGACGACCTCGGCGTCAGTGGCCTGTAACGTGCCCCAGTGCTAGCCGACTGCCCGTTCCTGTCCTCGCATCCTGAGAACAGCGCTGCCGCAATGCCCGGCCGGTCCCAGTGCCGGGCCAGCGGACGGTCCTGCCGTGCCGGCCTAGGGATCGATCGGGATCTGGGTCAGCGCAGCGGAGGGGGCTTGCCGTCCCAGTCGGCGAGCGGGGCGCAGTGCCAGGTCCAGCCCTTCTGGCTGGGGAGCCCGGGCAGGTCGACGCGGTCGTTCGCCCACAGCAGGGTCCGCCACGGGTCGTCTCCGGGATCGTGCCACGGGAACAGGCGGCCCAGGACGCGCCGGGCGAGGTCTGGGCCGGGGCTGAACTCGAGGCCGAGGCCGCGCGCGGCATCATCGGTGTGGACGAGCAACTCGTCGCAGGCCATCGCCGCGAAGCCCGACGGGTCGGCGGCTCCCTCCGGGTGGAAGCCCCTGATTTCGTCTGGCGCCGCGTCGATCGATGCCGCGCAGACGCGCGCGACACTGCGGAGGCTGGCCAGCAGCGCCGTGCTGGTGGCGTCGGGCTGGACCCTCAGGTCGAAGGCCGAGTCGTCGGTCGGGCCGCTCCACAGGTCCACCGCGTACCAGAGAGGGCCGTTGACGGCGTGGGCGACTACCGACGCGACGGTGAAATCGAGTCCCGGAACCGGCGCGCTCCAGTCCGCGTCGGCGGCCTGCTGAAGGAAGTCATGACAGGTGCCCGCCGCCGCAAGCACGTCATCGCCGGTGACCATCCGATCTCCCTCCGCGCGCCGGCGAGCGTCACCAGAATGCGTCGGCGCCCTTCGTCCACGTTAACGGGATCGGTCCTGGTTCCACCGCTCTTTTCCGTCCGGACCCGGGTGCCCTCACCTCAGCCTGATCGTCAGTCAGCCCGACATCACATCGAACTCGTTGCCCTCTGGATCAGCCATCGTCACCCACTGGTCCTGCCTGGCCAGCACACGCGCGCCCAGCCCGGTCAGCCGCTCCACCTCGGCGGCGACGCTGGTACACGTCAGGTCCAGATGAACGCGATTCTTGACCAGCTTAGACTCGGGCACACGCTGAAAGAACAACCGCGGAGTGCCGCCAGCCAAGGGCTCGACCAGGACCGTCGGGTCGTCCTCCGGACCATCGATCCCCGCAGCATGCAGCCGGTCAAGCTCCGCCTGGTCGTACGGAGCGACCTCATAGCCCTCCAGCACCGACGCCCAGAACCGTGCAAGAGACGCCGGATGATCGGAATCGAAGACCACATCGCGGATCCGGGCCACAGCTAGCCTCCAGCTAAGTTAGGTCACAGAGCATCGGTGCCGACGTCAACCCGGGCAGCATCGTGCCGAAAGGCTCATAGCGACCATGTCTATCGCACCACTGATCAGCGCAAATAATGCACGACAGCTCGAGCACGCTGTAGATGTTCGCAGATGTCGTAGTGGGCAGACCCGCAAATTCGCCGGGGTCGTGTCCATACGAGCTTGCGGCTCAGCCCTCCGGGCGCGTCTGTGCGGAGTAGGTACGGGCGGAGTAGTACCCACTCCGCACAGAGCGGGCCGCCGGGATTCCCCCGGAACCGTGGAGACATCGACCCCGACGTGCCGCGCTAGCGGATGCCGGTGGTCGAGGTCGAGAGGGAGCGCGGGTCGCGGCGGCGCCAGGCGCCGCGGGCGGCGAGGGTGAGGAACCGGTCGACCGCGG
>JASHQP010000492.1 GCA_030039095.1 Streptosporangiaceae bacterium | reverse complement strand
CCGCTTCTCCTGATCCGGCGCCTTCTCAGCCACCGGCATCCCGGCGCCCGAGCTAGCCCGCGTCTTGCAGATCAAGGCAGCTTTCTAGTGTCGCCGGCTCGTCGACACTAATGGGACGACAGCAACGGGCCGTCCACACTATTCGCGCCGCAAGGCGGACCCGGGTATGGCGCCTGGAATGCGTTATATATCCATATTTCAGTGGGCCGGCTTCGCGGGTTTCGGCTGGGCTGCGGGTTTCGGCTTGAGGCGAGTGACCTTTTGGGCGCGCCGCATTGCCCCGGAATCACGGGAGGAGGCCCGCGGCGACGAAGGCCCGGTGGTAGATCTCCCGGACTACCTGCTGCTTGCGGGCGTTGTACTGCATGACGTGCTCTCCGCCCGCGTTCGCGATGGACGCTGCCTCGCGCTTGGCCACGGCGTATCGGCCGCGCTCTTCGGGATTGCCCCGCAGCCAGTCCCGGAAGATCCGGTGCTTGATGGGCTCGGGGCTGTCGAAGCCGAAGACATGCAGATTGCACGAGGGCTCGCCCGCGCGCAGGCACCGGTGGCCGTACCACCACGGCTCGCGGATCGCCAGCCGGAACCCGGCCGCCTCCAGCGCCGGCACGTAGTCCTGCTCGCTGCCGGGGTCGGCGACCGTCAGGTCGATGTCGATGATGGGCTTGGCCGCCAGCCCCGGGACCGAGGTCGAGCCCACGTGGTCGAGCTGCAGCACCCGCCAGCCCAGGGCATCCCGGATCCGGCCCGCCAGCTCGTCGTACTGCCGCGGCCACGAGGGGTCGGGGTCGGTTACCTCGATGCCAGTGGCCGGGGCCGCGCCAGCTACCCACGGACTCTCGCCCGGCGGCGGCGGTGAGTCGTCGAACAGCACGATCTCGGCTGGGCTGGGCACCCGCGCAGTCTATAGGTGGCGCATAACCGGGCTCTATTGAACTGGACATAACCTAGAAATAGCCCCACACTCGTGTGTCGTGAGCGTATCGGCTACCAGCCCAAACGGCCTCAGTCTGGCCGTTTCCTATTGGCTGGCACTCGTCGTCCTGCTAGTTCTTCTTGTCCTGCTCGCGTTTGTCGCGCGCGCCGCCCGGAAGGCCCAGGCCTCGCAAGACGGGGGATCAGACAACCAGTCAGGGAAGGCGGGCCCGTTCTGGTACGTGGTCCTCGGCGCGGACAACCGCGTGTCCACATCCAAGGTCCAGTTCGCCCTGTGGACCGTGGCACTGGCCTATGCCCTGCTCGTCATCGCCTTCCACGATGCGGTCTATCCGCCCGGGAGTCTCGATCCGCGCTATCTGCTGCTGATCGGCTTCCCCGCGGGCGCCGCGGTGAGCGCCAAGGCGATCACGACCGGGCAGATAAACAGCGGCAGCTCGCCGAAGACCACCATTTCCGCCAAGGGAAAGAGCCTGGGCACGGCGATCAGCGAAATCGTCTCGAACGACCAGGGCGATCTCGATCTCGGCGATACCCAGTACTTCGTGTTCAACCTCGTGGCGCTCGTCGCCTTCTTCATTGCTTTCTTCCACAACCCGGTATCGCTTCCGGTCCTCCCGGACACGCTGGTGGGGCTGACCTCGGCGTCCGCGGCAGCCTACGTGGCAAAGAAGGCGACGGTCGGTGCCGCGCCGGCGCCTCCGCTGACGCTCACGGCCGTGAGCCCGCAGCGGGGGGAGCCGGGAACGCCCGTAACCGTGTTCGGGTCCGGAATCGTCAACACCGCGGCCGCTGACGGTGGGAGCCCCGCGGTGACGATCGGTGGCCTCACCGCATCCTCTCGAGCCGGCTTCACCGCCACGATGGTGCCGGTCACGGTGCCGGCAGACCTGAAACCGGGGAAAGCGAAAGTCGACGTGCACGTCGTCACCTCGGACGGCCGCGCGGCCGTCCTCCCGGCGATCTTCGAGGTCACCGCCCCGGCCAGCGCACCGGACCCTCAGGCCTAGCTCACGGCGCGCGCGCCGAGGGCGCGGGAGATGGTCAGCGCCGCTGTGCGCACCGCCGGTCCGGCCCGGTCCGGCTTCATCCGCGCCGACCAGCCGGAAACCGACAGCGCGCCCGCCACCGTGCCGCCCGGGCCGTGCACCGGGCTGGCCACGCAGACCAGGCCGGGCCGGGACTCCTCGCTGTCGTAGGCCAGCCCGGACTCGCGGACCCGGTCGAGTTCGGTGCGCAGCAGCTCCGGTGAGGTGATCGTCCGCTCGCTGATCCGGGCCAGCCCGGCGCCGGGCACGGCCTCCGCGACGTCCGCGCCGGAGAACGCCAGGATCGCCTTGCCGATCGCGGTGGCGTGCGCCGGCCAGCGCCCGCCGACCCGGGTCGGCAGCCGCGGCGAGTCCGGCCCGGCGAGGATGTCGACGTAGACGACGTCGGAGCCCTCGAGGATGCCGAGGTTGACGGAGTGCCTGGTCGCTTCCCGCAGGTCGGCCATGACCGGCCGGGCGGCGTCGCGCAGGCCGCGCTGCTGCGGCACGAGCTGGCCGAGCTCGAACAGCTTGAGCCCGAGGCGCAGCTCGCCGTCCGCGCGCTCCAGCAGCCCGCAGCGGATCAGCTCGGCGGTCAGCCGGTGCGTCGTGGTCTTCGGCAGCGACGCCCGCCGGGCCAGCTCGGAGACGGTCATCGCCTCGCGGTCGTCGCGGAACGCGTCGAGAACCGACGTGATCCGGCCGGCGGCGGAGGTCTCGCCGCTGGCGCCGTGGGCTGGGCACATGAGTCGATGATGGCCCCCGGCGCCCGGATGCGTCCACGAGGTGTTCCGATCACCGGGACGCATCTCTTGCCCTCCCGGCCCGGCACACCGCACGGTGCTGGGGACACCGAAGGAAGGCACACATGATCTTTCGACCGCCCGGAACGCGGCGATGACGGCCACCCTGGCCACCCGGCCCGCCCTGGCCGCGATCGTCGGGCCCGGCAACATCGGCACCGACCTGCTGGCCAAGCTCGGCCGGCTGGACGCAATCGAGGTCGGCTACATGGTCGGCGTGGTGGAGTCCGATGGCCTGGCCCGGGCGAGGAGGCTCGGGCTGGCCGCGTCCGCCGAGGGCGTCGACTGGCTGCTGCGCCAGGACCCGCTGCCGGACATCGTGTTCGAGGCGACGTCGGCGCGCGCGCACCTGGCCAACGCGCCCCGGTACGCCGAGGCCGGGATCAAGGCGATCGACCTGACCCCGGCGCACGTCGGCCCGATGGTCTGCCCGCCGGTCAACCTGCCCGAGCACCTGGACGCGCCGAACGTCAGCATGATCAGCTGCGGGGGCCAGGCCACGATCCCGATAGTGCACGCGGTGGCACGCGTGGTCCCGGTCGCGTATGCCGAGATCGTGGCGTCGGTCGCGTCGCGGTCGGCGGGCCCGGGGACGCGCGCGAACATCGACGAGTTCACGCACACCACGGCCGGGGCGCTGGAGTCCGTCGGCGGCGCGGCCCGGGGCAAGGCGATCATCATCCTCAACCCGGTCGAGCCGCCGATGATCATGCGGGACACGGTCTTCTGCGCGATCCCGGACGGCGCCGACACCGACGCGATCGCCGCCTCGGTGCACGCGATGGTCACGGAGGTGCAGCAGTACGTGCCCGGCTACACGCTGCGGGCCGACCCGCAGTTCGACCCGCCGCAGGCGTCCTGGCAGGGCAACGGCCGGGTCGCCGTGTTCCTCGAGGTCCGGGGCAACGGCGACTACCTGCCCGAGTTCTCGGGCAACCTGGACATCATGACCGCGGCGGCCGCCCGGGTCGGCGAGCTGGTGGCCAGGGCGACGGCGGTGAGCTCATGACCGGCGAGAACGGAGCCGGAGGCACCAGCAGGCCGGTGCGGATCACCGACACGACGCTGCGCGACGGCAGCCACGCGATGTCGCACCAGTTCACCGGGCAGCAGGTCCGGGCCACCGTGCACGCGCTGGACGAGGCGGGGGTCGAGGTCATCGAGGTCACGCACGGCGACGGGCTCGGCGGGTCCTCGTTCAACTACGGGTTCTCGCTCACCGACGACATCCAGCTGATCGGCGCGGCGGTCCAGGAGGCAGCGCGGGCGAAGATCGCCGTGCTGCTGCTTCCGGGCCTCGGGACCGTGGAGGATCTGCGGCGCGCGCGGGACGCGGGCGCGTCGGTCGCCCGGATCGCGACCCACTGCACCGAGGCTGACGTGTCGATCCAGCACTTCGGCATCGCCCGGGAGCTGGGCATGGAGACCGTCGGGTTCCTGATGATGGCGCACCGAACCAGCCCCGCCGAGCTGGCCCGGCAGGCGCGGATCATGACCGACGCCGGGGCACAGTGCGTGTACTGCGTCGACTCCGCCGGGGCGCTGCTGATCGGCGACGCGCAGGAGCGCATCCTGGCGCTGATCGCCGAGATCGGGACCGACGCCCAGGTCGGATTCCACGGGCACCAGAACCTCGCCCTCGGCGTCGCGAACTCGGTGCTCGCGTTCCAGAACGGGGCGCTGCAGATCGACGGGTCGCTGTGCGGGCTCGGCGCCGGCGCCGGGAACGCGCCGACCGAGGTGCTGGCGGCCACGTTCGACCGGCTCGGCATCGAGACCGGCGTGGACGTGCAGGCCACGCTGGCCGCCGCCGACGAGATAGTGAAGCCGTTCCTGCCCAGGCTGCCGTGGACCGACCGGGCCTCGATCGTGCAGGGTTACGCCGGTGTCTACTCCAGCTTCCTGCTGCACGCCGAGCACGCGTCGCAGCGTTACGGCATCCCCGCCCAGGACATCCTGCAGCGCGTGGCCGAGCACGGGTACGTGGGCGGGCAGGAGGACATGCTGATCGACGTCGCGCTCCAACTGGCCCGCGAGCGAGAGGCGGCGGGTGCGGCCACGAGCGTGCCCGGGGCCGGACGCCACCCGGCCCCGGGCTCCGGCCTCAGGGCCGCGCGTACAGCTCGGTGAGCATGGCGATGGCCGCGTGCGTCGAGGGATGCGGGTCGTGCCGCCGCCAGATCACCCGCACCGGAATCGGCGGCGCGTCGCGCACGGGCCGGAAGACGACGCCGTCGCGCCGGTACTGGGCGATGGTGCCCTCGGGCGTGATCCCGACGCCGCCGCCGGCCGCGATGACCGCGAGCCAGTCGTCGATGTCGCGGGTGTCCTCCATGTGCGGCCGGGAGTCCGCGGGCCACAGCTCCGGGGTCGTGGTCCCGGTACGCCGGTCCGCCAGCACGGTCCGGTCCGCGATCTCGCCCAGCCGGATCGAGCGCCGGCCGGCCCACGGATCGTCGGCGGCGAGCGCGCAGTAGCGCCGCTCGTGGCCAACGACCGCGCTCTCGAACCGCCGGCCGTCGGACGGGGTGCGCAGCACCGCGATGTCGCACAGGCCCTCGGCCAGTCCGCCCGTTGGCGAGTTGGTGCGGACGAGCTGAAGGTCGACGTCCGGGTAGCGCGCGGCCCAGCGGCGCTGGAACTCGCGGGTGTGCCGGCCCATGGCCGCCCACGCGTGCCCGATGCGCAGCCGGGTGTGCCCGGTCGTCGCTTCGGCGACCAGGTTGTCCGCGGCGGCGAGCACCTGCCGCGCCTGAGCCAGCGCGTGCACCCCGGCCGTGGTCGGCGTGACGCTGCGGCTGGTGCGGTGCAGCAGCCGGACACCCAGGACCTGCTCGAGCGCGATGAGGTTGCGGGACACCGCGGCCTGCGAGATGCCGAGCTCGATCGCGGCGTCGGTGAAGCTGCCCGAGTCCACGATCGCGACCAGGCAGCGCAGGTGCCGCAGCTCGAGATCCATAACCCAAGCGTATAGCTGCATCGATCTATGCATTTTGCGCATGCGATCATCCGGTCCAGACTGCTGCCATGACGACCACGACCGCCGGGCAGCAGGCGACCTCCGACGCCGCTGCCCGCCAGCACGGCCAGCTTGCCGGGGTCGCGCTGATGACCGGCAGCGCGCTGTCCGTCCAGCTGGGCGCCGCAACGGCCGCGCTGGCCTTCCCAGTGCTCGGCCCGGCCGGGGTGGTCGCGATCCGCCAGTGGGTGGCCGGCGCCGTGCTGCTGAGCTCGGTGCGGCCAAAGTTCCGGTCGTTCACCGGGCGGCAGTGGCGGCCCGTTCTGGCCCTGGCATTGATCTTCGCCACGATGAACCTGTCCCTGTACGCGGCGATCGACACGATCGGTCTGGGCCTGGCGGTGACCCTGGAGTTCCTCGGACCGCTCTCGGTGGCGCTGCTCGCCTCTCGCCGGGCCATCGACCTCGGCTGCGCGCTGGCCGCCGCGGCGGCCGTCGTCGTGCTGGCCAGGCCGCAGCCGACGACCGACTACGCCGGTATCGGCCTGGCACTGCTCGCCGCCGCCTGCTGGGCCGGCTACATCATGATCAACCGCGTCGTGGGCGCCCGGCTGCCCGGCTCACAGGGGCCCGCGGCCGCGGCGTCGCTGTCCGCGCTGCTGTACCTGCCGGTCGGCATCTGGGTGCTGGCCACCCACCCGGTGACCGTGGTCGCGCTCGGCCGCGCTGCCACCGCCGGCGTGCTGTGCTCGGCGATCCCGATGGTCGCCGACCTGCTCGCGCTGCGCCGGGTCGGTGCCAGGTTCTACGGGGTTTTCATGAGCGTCAACCCGGTGTTCGCGGCGCTCGTCGGGCTGATGGTCCTGCGCCAGTCGCTGCAGCCCGCCGACTGGCTCGCGATCCTCGTGATCGTCGCCGCCAACGCGCTGACCCTCGGCGCCGGCACCCGCTCCCGGCCCGGCCAGCACGGATCTCTGCACTCGGCCGGGATATCCCCCCGAGAGGGTGATGTGCCCTCGCGGCCGGGACGGCAGCGTGGTCGTCAGTCCGACTGACAGCTGCCCGATCGGGGGAGACAGGCCATGGCAAAGCCGGAATCGGTTTTCATCTACGTCGGTACGTACCCAGGTGAGGCTCGAGCCCGCGAGGACTACCGCGTGGTCAAAGACCTGCACTCCGCCGGGGCCGTCGGGACGTACGACGCCGCCGTCGTGACCAAGGACGAATACGGCAAGGTGCACGTCAACAAGGACGAGATGGCCACACGGCACGGCGCCTGGGGCGGCGCGGCCGCCGGGGCAGCGATCGGCGTCCTGTTCCCGCCCTCGATCATCGGCACCGCGATCGTGGGCGCGGCCGTCGGCGGGATCAGCGGCCACCTGTGGCGCGGCATGTCCCGTGCCGACGTCAAGGAACTCGGGGAGGTCCTCGATGACGGGCAGGCCGCCCTCGTGGTCGTCGGGGAGAGCAAGGTCGAGCAGGCCCTGGACAAGGCCGCTCTGAAGGCCGAGAAGCACGCCGCCAGGCAACTGGACGTAGACCCGAAAGACATCGACAGGGCCGTCCGCGAATCCGCGGGTCAGATGAGCTGACCGGCCGCACGGCCAGGAGCGTTCCGTGACCTTCACGGAGGTCATGGAGCACGTTGCGCAGGCGTTCGAGGGGCTCGGTGTCCTCGTCCTTGCCGCGGGGACGTTGTGGTCCTTCGTGCTGGCCGGGCTGACCTGGCGCCGGTCCGGCCAGGCGGGGCAGGCCTACGCAGTCCTGCGGCGGGCGCTCGGCGGCACCTTGCTGCTCGGTCTGGAGATCCTGGTCGCGGCCGATCTGGTCAGGACGATCGCTGTCGCGCCCACGGTGGACAACGTGCTGACGCTTGGGCTCATCGTCCTGATCAGGACGTTCCTGAGTTTCTCACTCGAGATCGAGATCAGCGGGACGCCGCCCTGGCGCCGCGGCCTGGCGACCGGGGCCGATGCCCTGCGCCAGGCATCGGCAGGCGTGCCGAAACCCGAACGCTCCGGTCAGCCTGATCAGCCGGCCGACCACGAAGGCTGATCGCCGGCGCGGCCAGCCCGGCCGGCAGCCACCAGATCTGGCGGCGAGGCACCGGTCAGGTCAAATTCTGGCTCGTCGTGCGGCTCGGGCAGCGACACCGCACTCGCGGCCGGCGCGGGTTTCGGCCGCCGCGGGTTGCGCGCGTCCGATCCGCCGCCCCGGCCGCGGTAGACCAGCAGGCCGTTGACCGGGTCGGGCACGCCGTCCAGGGCCGCCCGCACGACCGGCAGGCTGCGGAACGCTTCCCACTGCTCGGATGTCTCGAAGAGGACCTCGAAGATCACGCCCCAGCTGCCCGCGTGCCAGGCGCCGTCGAGGGCGCCGTTGGTGAGCGCGGCCTCGATCAGCGCCGAGTCGTGCTGCTCCTGCCACCCGAAAGCCGACAGCTCACCGTGCAGCACCTCGATCGACCACCACTCGGCCATACTCAAGATAGTACGTCTTTTAGCGGCAAACGTCCCGTTCTGATGTGGGGGAGGCGACCCCCGGCCGGGCCGGCCCGCTCCGGGTGACTTGAAGTGTGCTTCCCTAACGGTTATATTCGAACCTAACCGTTAGGAACGGAGGCGCTCGGTGCAGCAGGAAGTCGTGCTGGCGATGCTGGCCAAGGAGCCGTCGTCGGGCTCCCGGCTGCGTGCCCGGCTGAACGACGCGCTCGGCCCGCTCGGTGAGGACGTCAACGACGGGCAGATCTACGTCACCCTGTCCCGGCTGGAGAAGGCCGGGTTCATCGCCCGGCAGGGGACGGAGGCTCCGGATGCAGGCCGCAAGGTCTACGGGCTCACCGCGACCGGCCAGGACCGGGTCGCCGAATGGCTCTCCGAGGTCACCTGGCCACGGCCCGACCTCGCCGAGTTCCACCTGAAGCTCGTCGCCGCGGCCCAGGCCGGGCTCGCGGATCCGATCGGCATCGTCGACGCCCAGCGCCGGGAACTGCTCCGGCGCCTCTGGGACGTGGAGCGGGCGGCGATGGCCGAACCCGATGGCTCACAGGCCGGGCTGCTGCTCGAAGGCATCGTGCTGCGCCTGCAGGCCGACCTGCGCTGGCTGGAAGCGTGTGAACGCGCCTGGATGGATCGGAGAAAGCGTTGAACGAGGACCGCCCGGTAGCGCCCATCGTGCGTGCCCGAGGGTTGCGCAAGGAGTACGGCAGCGGTTCGGGCCTTGTGCGCGCGGTCGATGAGGTCGACCTCGACGTCGCCCAGGGTGAGGCGCTGGCCATCATGGGACCAAGTGGCTGCGGGAAGTCCACCCTGCTGCATCTCCTCGGCGGTCTCGACCGGCCGAGCGCCGGTGAAATCTGGCTGGAGGGCCGGCAGATCGACAAGCTCTCCGAACGCGGTCTCGCCCAGTTCCGGCGCCACGACGTGGGCTTCGTCTTCCAGGCCTTCCACCTGATGGACGAGCTGACCGCCCAGGAGAACGTCGAGCTGCCGGCGCTCCTTGGCGGGCGCTCGCCCCGGGAGGCGCGGAGGCGGGCCCGCCAGCTGCTCGACCAGGTCGGGCTCTCCGACCGTGCCGGCCATCTCCCGTCGGCGCTCTCCGGCGGGCAGCGCCAGCGTGTCGCGATCGCCCGGGCGCTCGCCAACGACCCGCAGATCGTGCTGGCCGACGAGCCGACCGGCAACCTCGACAGCGCGGCGACCCTGGAGGTGCTCCGGCTCTTCGAGGGCCTGCACACCGCCGGGCTCACGCTCATCGTCGTGACCCACGATGCGCGGATCGCGGCAACGTCGAACCGGATGATCTCGATGCGCGACGGCGCCTTTGTCGACGAGGTCCGCCTGACTGGCGGAACGAAGCGTGGCCTCGCCGACTTCGCCGGGATGGGTGGGTAAGCGATGGGCATCGCACTGCTGGTCTTCCGGCTCGCGGCGCGCGACGTTCGCCACCACGCCGCCCAGGCAGTCCTGCTCGTCGTCGCGGTCGCGGCGGCGACGGCGACGCTCACGATGGGAATTGCCCTGAGCGGTGTGACCAGCCGGTCGCCGTACCTGACGACCCGCGCCGCGACAAGGGGCCCCGACGTCGTCGTGTACACCACGTCCGCCGCCCAGGCGGTCAACCTCAGCCGTGCGTCCGGGGTCGCGAGCCACAGCGGCCCGTTCCCGGTCGCCTCCGCCACGATCCACTTCGACGGGCGCCAGGCCGACGTGTTCGCGGAGGGCCGCGGCGAGGCGCCGTCCGCGGTCGACCAGCCGCTGCTCACGGCAGGGAGCTGGGTGCGCCCGGGCGGCGTGGTGATCGAGCGCACGTTCGCCGACGCGCTCGGCGTCTCGGTCGGCGACCGGGTCAGCCTGAACGGCAAGTCGTTCACGGTCGCGGGCGTCGCGGTGACCGCGGCGCAGTCGCCGTACCCGAACCTGTGCAACGGCACGCTGGTCGGGCCCACCGCGGCGGCGTCGAAGTTCTCGAACGCGTGCCCGCAGTGGTTCAAGATCCCGTTTCTGTCACTCGGGAACGGCACGTATCTGGCCAGCTCAGACGAGGTCGGCCAGATCTGGACGACCGGGGCGGACGCGATCGCGCTGACGTCACCGGCCAACCCGCTCACGACCTACGCCGTCAACCTGAAGCTCACGGACCCCGGCGCTGCCTCGGCGTTCGCCTATGACCGCTTCGTTCACACCAGCAACCCCTCCGCCCCGCTGTTCTCGACCTGGCAGGGGCTCGAGTCGGAAGACGGAAAGCTGATCCAGGACGGGCAGGGGGTGCTCCAGCCGGGCGCGTTCCTCCTCGCGCTGCTTGCGATCGCAAGCGTGGCCGTGCTCGTCGGACGCCGGCTGTCGGAGTATGCCCGCCGGGTCGGCCTGCTGAAGGCCGTCGGCGGCACGCCAAGCGTGGTCGCCGCGACCTTCCTGGCCGAGAACCTGATGCTCGCGCTGTTCGCCGCCCTGGTCGGCCTCGCGGCCGGCTGGCTCGCGGCGCCGCTGATCACCAAGCCAGGCGCGGCTCTCATCGGCACCGCGGGTGCGCCAACGCTCTCACTGGCCAACGTGGTGCAGGTCATCGGGCTGGCGATCGTGGTAGCACTCGCGGCGACGCTCGTTCCCGCCGTCCGTGCCTCGTGCGGCAGCACCGTTGCCGCACTGAACGACGCCGGCCGCCCGCCGAAGCGCCGGGGCGCCCTCGTGCGCATCTCGAGCAGGCTGCCGATCCCTGGGCTGTTCGGGCTCCGGCTGGTCGCGCGCCGCCCCCGCCGCTCGTTTCTGTCCGCGGCGAACGTCGCCGTCACCACGACCGGCATCGTGACGGTGATCGCGTTCCACGCCTACGCGGACAACAAGCTGGCCGGAGCCATCGCTCTAACCGGGGGCGGGCTGTCCAACCCCGTGGTCAACCGGGACGAGCAGATGCTCACGATCGTCACGATCATGCTGGTCACGCTCGCGGTGCTGAACACGCTGTTCACCACCTGGGCGACCGTGCTCGACGCGCGTCACGCCGCCGCGCTGATGCAGGCACTCGGCGCCCGGCCCCGGCAGATCAGCTCCGGGCTCGTCGCCGCCCAGGTGCTCTGCGCGCTCCCGGGGGCCATTCTCGGCATCCCTCTGGGCATCGTGCTCTTCAAGCTCGCCGTCAAGCACGGGACCTTGCCGCCAGTGACCTGGCTCGCTGCCGCCGCTATCGGCGTGCTCGTCGCGATGGCCGCGCTCACGATCGTGCCCGCACGCCTAGGCGCCCGCCAGCCGATCGCCGAAGTCCTCAGCGCCGAGGCAGCATAACGGGGAAACCTCTCAGTGCGGGGAATCGCGTCAGCTGATGGAGCTGACGCGATTCCCCGCAAACCCGATCATGGAGAGTTAGGCCGGCGTCGCGGGTAGGGCGGCGGTGATGATGAACGCTAGGACCTCCGCCTGGTAGCGGAGTTTGTCGTAGCGGCCGGTCGGGCCCATGTGCGCCTCTGTGCCCAGCTCGGCGCGGAACAGCAGCCTGCTGGCCGCGCCGCCCGCGCTGGCCGCGGCGGCGGCGCGGAGCTTGGCTACCCACTTGGCGGGCTCGCGGATGAGCACGCGCGTGTCGTGCACGTTCCCGGTGACCAGCAGGTCGGGCCAGGGGAGCGGCGGCACGTTGTCGTACGGGCTGTAGGAGCGCATGTAGGCCCGGATCACGGGGTCGCTCGCCGGGTCGCCCCATTCGTCCCATTCGTTGATCGTGAGCGGGATCGTCGGGTCCGACATCGTGGTCACGCAGTCTACGAACGGGACCTCGGCGACCACGGCCCGCCAGCGCTCCGGCGCCATGGAGAACACGGCGCCCTGCAGCAGGCCGCCGGCCGACCGCCCCCGCGACACGATCCGGTCCGGCGCCGCCCACCCCTGCGCGGCCAGCATGTCGGCGGCCGCGATGAAGTCCGTGAACGTGTTGCGCTTGCGGTCCAGCCGGCCCTCCAGCCACCAGCGGCGGCCGCCCTCGCCGCCACCGCGGATGTGCGCCACCGCGTACACCGCGCCCCGGTCCAGCAGGCTGGGCGTGGCCACGCTGAACTCCGGCCAGTAGCAGTCCTCGTAGGCGCCGTACCCGTCCAGCAGGCACGCCGCGGACCCGTCCCGGGGCAGCCCGCGGCGGCAGGCAACCGTCACCGGGATGACCGTGCCGTCGGCCGCTGCCGCGCTCACCCGCTGCGTCACGTACCCGGCTGGGTCGTATCCCGGCACGTTCTTGCGCTTGCGCAGCTCCCAGCGCCCACTGGAGAGGTCCACGTCGTGCCACGACGGCGGGTCGATCAGCGACTCGGTCCGCACGGTGACCGCGCTGGCCGCGTAGTCCTCGTTGGTCCCGAGCGCGAGCGAGTGCTCCGGGCCGGCGGCCTCGATGAGCCGCTGCTCGCCCGACGGGCGGTGCACGACGCGCAGTTGCGGCGCCGCCGCGTGCCGCTGCTCCACCACCAGGTACGGCCCGAACACATGGCACGACGCCAGGCGGGTGTCCGGCGATCCCGCGATCACCTCGGTCCAGTTGGCCCGGCCCGGCGCCCGCGCCGGCGCGCGTACCAGCCGGAACTCCTCGGCGTCGTCGTTGGTGACGATGTAGAACTCACCGCCACCCGGGCCTTCGGGCCCGTTCGCGTGGTCGGCGCGGTACTCAACCCCGCGCCTGCGTGGTTCCAGCACGGCCGGCGGGGTGTGCGGGGCGGCTGCCGGGATGACCAGGGTCTCCGTGGTGTCCCGGGACTCGGTCTCGATCAGCACGTAGCCGCCGCTGCGGGTGGCCCGGACGATGAGCGCGAACCGCTCGTCGTCCTCGCGGAACACCCGGACGTCGTGGCCCGGATCGGTCCCGAGTTCGTGCCGCCACACCTCGTGCGGGCGGTACTGCTGGTCGGTGAGCACGTAGAAGACCGACCGGGAGTCCGCGGCCCAGGCCAGCCCGTAGTAGGTACGGTCGATGCGGTCGGGCAGGTCGGCGCCCGTGGCCAGGTCACGGAAGCGAAGCTGGAACAGCTCGTCGCCGGTGAAGTCGACGGAGAACGCCAGCAGCCGGCCGTCCGGGCTGACCTCGCGAGCCCCGATATCTACGTAGCCGCCGGCGCAGGCCGGATCGCCGAGCAGCAGGTTTGCGTCGAGCAGCACCTGGGCCGGATCGCCGGGCCTGGCCACCCGGCAGAACTGCTCGAGTTCCTGTCCCTCGGCCACCCGGGTGAAGTACTCCAGGCCGCCGCGGCGCCAGCTCACCGAGTCCTCGGCCGATGCCACGCGCGCGGTCATCTCGGCAAGCAGACGGCCCTCCAGCTCACGCGCCGGAGCCATCTGCAGCTCGTAGTACGCGCGCTCCGCGGCGAGGTAGTCACGCATGGCGGGCATGCCCGGGTCGCGCATCCACCCGTAAGGGTCGCCCGCGGCTGGCGAGCCCGGCTCCGCGTCCGCCGCCACCGGCGCGGCCGGCGGTGCCGATTCCCGTGGTTGATCGGTCATGCTCTGCTCCTCGCCGGGTGCCCGGCAACTAGGCTGCGCAGCTCGTCGACGGGAATCTGGTGGGAGGTGTTCCCGTCCCGGCCGGTGACGGTCACCGACTGCAGCAGGCTGTTGATCACCGCTTCCTCGGTGGCCTCGGCCACGGCGGCGAAGTAGTCGTCGAGGTCGCGGCCCGTGACCGGGGTCCCCGGCGGCGGGGCGCCGCGCGGCGCCCGCAGCCCGGTGGCCAGCGCCAGGAAGATCTCGCCGCTGCCGTGGTGAGCGGTGCTTCCAGCCCGGGCCAGTCCCAGCCCGGCCCGGCGGGCCA
>JASHQP010000491.1 GCA_030039095.1 Streptosporangiaceae bacterium | reverse complement strand
GTGCCGCCGATGCTGGTACCGCAGGCGTGGGGGTCACGGGCGCGGGCGCGTGCGCCGCGGGCGTGGGCGCCGCCGTGGCGGCTGCCCGTGGCCAGGCCGACACGTGAACCGTCGGCAGATGCCGCTCGAGCGCCGGCCGCTCGGGCGCGATTTCCGCGGCAACGGGAGGACTGACCACAACTTCAGCCGCTCCCGCTGGTTCGAGCGCCGCGACCGCTTGCTGGCCGACGACGAGCATTTCGCCCTCGGGACGCTGCCAAACGCGCGCGAAAATCATGACCTCGTCCCGCTCCGCGAGCGGCGTCATCCGGCACCAGGTACGCGGCTCGTTCAGGTAACGCACCTGGGAAACGACCAGCTCGGGCAGGCGCTTGCCTTCGAGCACAGGTCTCGTAACCAGCCAGGCCAGCGCCCCCGGCGGCAATATGTACAGCCAGAGCAGCGTGTGGCTGAATGGGAGCCCGACCAGCTTGAGGATCACCACATAAGGCACGGCAATGGCCGCGAAAACCGCAATCTGGCCCACCGGTATTGGCATCGGCAGCCTGAAGTCGTACAGCTTGTAAAGCCGCTTCTCGATTCGCCAGATGTTGGTGTATGTGGGCAAGTCCACCCCGCTGCGCTCCTTAGGCTCGTTTACCGGCCTCAGTGGACGCCAAGCGCGCTCGCGATGCCGGTAGCGAGTGCCTTGACGATGCCGGGCGTGTAGAAGACGACGCCGATGGCCACTGCGAGCACGAGAAACTGCACGAACCGGATGATCTCGCGGGTGAACAAGAAGAAGATGGCCACAATGCCGACAATCCCGAGGAACAGCGGCCCGAAGAGGCCCTGCAGATAGGTCACAAGGTCGGTCGTGCTCAGCGCCAGGGGGTGTGCCGAGGCGAGCATTTGCTGCATCGTTTTACTCCGGGGGTTTGGGGGATGCGGGTGGCTGGACACACGACTGGCTGCGCATGCAGATCACCGGGGAGTCCTGTCACGGTGCCCCCGGCGGCGTCACCGACGGTCCTATGGCCTGGACGTACCAGCTTCCGTGCTGCCGCAGGACGGTCATCTGATAGGTCATCTCGAGGCCGGCCGAGGTGTCATTGACCGACGAATCCTGGGAGTGCCTGCCCCGAGTCCTGGTGCCTTGACTGGCGAGCTGCCACACCACGCTGACCGCGATCCTGCGCGTTGCGCCCCCTGACGGAACCTCCATCCCGGCGATAGAACCGAAGGACACGGAGCCGCCGAGCCCGGTGACAACGGCGCCGGGCGCGAGGAAACGGCCGAGCGCCTCCTGATCCCCGCTGGCGTAGGCACGGAAGAACCCCGGCAACTGGGCGGTAAGTGCCGTCACCGCAGCAGAGTCACTCGCCGCGTCCGACGGCGACGGCGGGGTTGCTCGCTGCGGGCCCGGGAGCAATGCCGGCTCGGCCGAGACGACCAGTCCGCCTTGCGCCGTATAGACCGGCACCGCGAGCTCGATCAGGCCGCTGCTGACCTGGGCAAGGAGTGTGACGACAGCGGAGTGAGCGCTCTTCACCGAGATCGAGGCAACCTGCTCGGACTGGAGCTGCTCGGTTCCGGCGCCATTCCAGCCAAACTGCGGACTGGATCCCACGGGAATGAACGGGACCAGGTCGCTGGCCCGCTGCGCCGCCGTGGCGGGGCTGAAGTTCAGGTAGACATTGCCGAATTGCAGCGCAAACGCCTCCGCCATGCTGGCTGGGAATCCGCTGCCGGTTGCCGCGGGATTGGCGTCGCCGGCATCGCTGCGAGCGGGCTGCCGGGAGGTGTCCACTATTGACGTCACCCCGCGGAACCCGACGATGAGCAGGACAGCCCACAGGACCACGCGAAATGCCCACACCAGCCAGCGACCGCCGGCGCCCCGCCACTGCCCTGGGCGTCGCTCCGTCAGCTCGGCGGGTTCCGTGACATCTGGCACCGCCTCGTCAGCCGCGACAAGATCATCTGGCCGCAAGCTGCGATCGAGGGTCGCCTTGCGAACCATCGCACCTCCGCCCGCTCTCCTGCGCCTCCGCAGCAAGGAGTCGCGGCGCACCCTTGCCCCATTAGGGCACCATTCTCCAGCCGAGGGCGCAATTGCGGTTGCAGGCGCGCCGGCGATCTCCGAATCAGCGGGGCGATCGGTACTCTGCGGGCGAAAGGCCCAGACCTCGTGTTGCCGGGCGGCTCGCGGCACTTGATCGCGTGCATGCCACGGAATTGGGCCTGAATCGGCAGGCCCGGGATACGGGCGCCCCACACCGTTCCCCGGCCAGCGGGCCGCCTCCGGCCGGTACCCGTTCCCGAGCCGCTGCCCGTTCCCGAGCCGCCGCCCGTTCCCGAGCCGCTGCCCGTTTCCTTGATGGTGCCCGTGTCCCGGGTTCCCGCCACCCTGGCGCCCGCTTTCCGGCCATCGTCCCGTGGCCGGCCATTGCTCGGCCCCCGGCCATTGCTCAGCCCCCGGCCATTGCTCAGCCCCCGGCCATTGCTCGGCCCCCGGCCATTGCTCAGCCCCCGGCCGCCGGGCTGGCCCCCGACTTTCCGCGCTCTCCGCGTCAGGCCACGGCGCGTCCGTCCATGGCTCCGGCTCCCCGCCCCCGAGCCACGGCCAGAACCCGGCCTGTTCCGGCTCCGGCTGCCCGGCCCCCGGAACCGCCCCCGGCGGAACCGGACGCCCATCCGCGGGCGAGCCCGGCTCGGCCCCGACCGCGAAAGCGGCCGGGCGGGCCCGGTCCTTCTTCCCGCGCATGGTTTGCCTCGTGTCCGAAGTGGCAGCTACGACGGGAGCATTCGACAGGCCCCGGTGTGACAGTCACTGTGACACGGTCCCTGACCTGCGCTGATACGCAGGGTCGGCGCGGCGCCAGACCGTCAGGCGGTGGCTGCGCCGGCGGTGGTCACGATCCAGGCGAGGACCAGAGCCTCCTCACGCCACTTGTCGTACCGGCCGCTCCGGCCTCCGTGCCCGGCCACCATCTCGGTCCGCAGCAGGAACGGGCCGCCCTTGGCTTCCGCCTGCAGCCGCGCGATCCACTTGGCGGGCTCGTGGTACAGCACGCGCGTGTCGTTCAGGCTCGTCAGAGCGAAGATCGGCGGGTAGATCTGCCCGCTCACGTTCTCATAGGGCGAGTAGGACTTCATGTACGCGTACACCTGCGCGTCGTGCAGCGGATCTCCCCATTCTTCCCACTCGCCCACCGTCAGAGGCAGGGACGGGTCGAGGATCGAGGTCAGCGGGTCGACGAACGGCACCTGCGCCACGATGCCGCCGAAGTCCTGCGGCGCGATGTTCGCCACCGCTCCCACCAGCAGGCCGCCGGCCGAGCCGCCGCGGGCGATCAGCCGCGATGGCTGCGTCCACCCCTGGTCCGCCAGGTGCTCGGTGCACGCGACGAAGTCGGTGAAGGTGTTCTTCTTGTGCAGCAGCTTGCCGTCTTCGTACCAGCGGCGGCCCATCTCCCCGCCACCGCGGATGTGCGCGATCGCGAAGCCGAAGCCACGGTCGAGCAGTGACAGCCGGCTGATGGAGAAGAACGGGTCGATCGAGATCTCGTAGCTGCCGTAGCCGTACAGCAGGAACGGTGAGCTGCCATCGCGGAGGGTCCCCTTGCGGCACACCAGCGAGATCGGGATCCGGGTACCGTCGCTCGCGGTCGCCCACTCGCGGTGCTGCTCGTAGTCGCCGGGACGGTACTCCTGGCCGCCGGGAAGCGGCAGCACCGGCTGGCGCTTGAGCAGCGTGAGGTCGCCGGTGGCCATGTCGCAGTCGTAGACCGAATCGGGCGTGACCAGCGAGACGTATCCGAGCCGCAGCACGCTCGAGTCATACTCAGGATTGCTGCCGGGCGAGACGGTGTAGATCGGCTCGGGGAACGGGACCTCGTACTCGCTGGCGTCCCGGCGGATGATCCGGACGCCCGTGAGCCCGTCGCGGCGGAACGAGACCGCCAGGTAGTCCGCGAAGGCGTCCATGTCCAGCAGGCGCGTGTCGGCGCGGTGTGCGATCAGCGGCGTCCGGTCCGCCGGGTCCGCCAGCGGAGCGGCATCGAGCTGGAAGTTCTCGGCGTGGTCGTTGTGCAGGATCAGCAGCCGGTCCGTCCCGTCGGCGGCGATCTGGTGGTCGACGTGGTATTCCACTCCCTGCCGGCGTGGCGCCACGATCGTGAACTCGTCTTCGGGCCGTGCCGCGTCGAGCAGCCGCTCCTCGCTGGTCACCGAGCTCGCCACGGACAGGACCAGGAAGCGCTGGCTGCGGGTCAGGCCGATGCCGACCCGGAACTTCTCGTCGTGCTCCTCGTAGACGATGACGTCCTCGGCGGCGGCGGTGCCGATCATGTGCCGCCACACCCGGTACGGCCGCCAGGCGTCGTCGACCGTGGTGTAGAACAGCGCCGTTCCGTGCAGTGACCAGGCCGTGCCGTAGAACGTGTCCGGGATCTCATCGGCCGCGGTCTGGCCGGTCACCAGATCCTTGACCCGGAGCGTGAAGCGCTCCCCGCCGGAAAAGTCGGTCGAATACGCCAGCAGCCGGCCATCCGGGCTCACGGAGTAGGCGCCGATCGCGAAGAACTGCCCGTCGCCGGCCAGTTCGTTGCCGTCCAGCAGCACCTCCTCGCCGTCCAGCGGCGCGCCGTCCTCGCTCATCGGCGGCCGGGCGTCGTCCGGGCGGACGGCGCGACGGCAGAACACCGGGTACTGCTGGCCCTCGACCGTCCGCACGTAGTACCACCAGCCGCCCTTGCGGCTCGGCACGGACAGGTCGGTCTCTTTCGTCCGGGCCTTGATCTCGCCGAAGATGGCCTCGCGAAGCTCCTCCTGGCCGACCGTCATCGCGTCGGTGTACGCGTTCTCCGCCTCGAGAAACGCGATCGTCTCGGGGCTTTTCTTGTCGGCCAGCCACGCATATTCGTCCGTGAACGTGTCGCCATGGAACGTCCGCTCATCGTGGACCCGCCGGGCGGCCGGCGGCTCGGGGCTCTCGGTGGAGGTGCTCGCTTGCTCGCTGCTCATGGCTCTGGAGTCTATGAAGACGCGGCCGCCAGGTGCCACGACGTTTCAGGGCCTGAACGCGCCGCCGCCGCGCGGTCTGGCCCGGCGCCACCCGGGCGGATACGCTGCCATCACCCCGGGAGAGACCTATGACCGTGACGACCGAGGCAGCCGCGATCGCGGGTTTGGAGTACATCCGCTCGGGCGCGCCCGCCGCGCCCGGCCGGACGCTGGCTTTCGCCACACTCAGCATCTGGCTGTTCGACGCCGTCAGCGGCGGGTACATGCTCCGCACCTGGATCGCGCGCGGCGGCCTGCGGCGGCAGCGGGCCAGCGACCGGCTGGCCCCCCGGGTGGTCTTCGGGCACTTTGGCCTGGCCAGCACCGGGCTGCTGGTGTGGGTCAGCTATCTGGCCACCCGCTGGATCGCCCTGGCCTGGGTGGCTGTCGGCCTGCTGATGGTGGTGATCGGGCTCGGTGTC
Source organism: Streptosporangiaceae bacterium (assembly GCA_030039095.1). Next base: position 3,152 of record JASHQP010000491.1, on the reverse strand, counting down.
TCTACTGTCACCGTCTGGACGCCGTTCCCCGCCCACCGCGCCGACGGCGGCACCGGCCCGGGCGATCACGCCGAAGGTCGTCCGGGCGGCGGCGGGCTGATCTCCTCTGCCGAAGGCACGCTGACAGGTGAGCTCACCGATGAGATGCTCAGCCGTGCGCTCACCGATGACGTGTTGCTCAGCCAGCTTGTCGAGGACGTGGTTGCGCGGTCACGCGCTGTCCCGTCCATGGCAGCGCGGCGCCACCGGCCGTCCATGACGGCTCTCATCCCCGCCAGCCACGGGGTGGCGGCGATAACCACGATGGTTCTCGCGGTGCTCACCACCGCGGGCTCGGCTACGCGCTGAGCCGGAACTCGGCGGAATCGCCGTCGCGCACCGACGGGTCGTCACGGCAGCAGTGTCAGAGCGTTCACGTGGATGGGTCGGACCACTGTGTGAAGTGCCGCCTGTCCAGCCTGGCGACCTCGGCCAGCCGGAACCGCTCCGCCAGGGCGATGACCGAGGCCAATGACGTGGACCTGTCTCGCGAGCCAGGAGGTATCCGACCTCGGCCACGACCGTGGCCGGCACCAGCAGTTCCGCCCCCGCTTCGTGCAGGTCCGTGAACAGCTTCACGCAGGGTTCAGGGCTGGCCGGAAGGCTCGCCATTCTTCTGTCAACGATGCGGTACGGGGGAGGTAACCGACACGCGTTCCTCGGCGCCCAGCCGTGATGTCTAGCCGTGGCGGAACTCGACGACGTCGCCGTCGCGCATGACGTAGTCCCGGCCCTCGATGCGCACCTTGCCGGCGGCGCGCGCCGCGGCCACGGACCCGGCGGCCATCAGGTCGCCGAACGAGACGACCTCGGCCTTGATGAACTTCTTCTGGAAGTCGGTGTGGATCACGCCGGCGGCCTCCGGCGCGGTTGCCCCTGCGGGGATCGTCCAGGCCCGCGCCTCCTTCGGGCCCGCGGTGAGGAACGTCGACAGGCCGAGCGCCGCGAATCCCGCCCTGGCAAGCTGCGCCAGCCCCGGCTCACCCAGCCCGAGTTCGGACAGCAGCTCGGCGGCCTCGTCCTCGGGAAGCTCGGCGAGCTCCGCCTCGGTCTTCGCGTCGAGGAACACCGACTCGGCGGGCGCGACCAGCGCGGCGAGCCGCTCCCGCAGTTCCTTGTCGGCGAGCTCGGCCTCGTCTTCGTTGAACGCGTACACGAACGGCTTCGCCGTCAGCAGCTGCAGCTCGCGAACGTCGGCCACGTCGATGCCGGCCGCCGCGGCCCCCGCGAACAACGTCGTCCCGCCGTCGAGTACCTGCTCGGCCTTGGCGGCCGCATCGGCGGCCCGCAGCCGCGCCGGGTCCTTGCCGAACTTCGCTTCCTTCGCCAGCCGCGGCACGGCCTTCTCCAGCGTCTGCAGATCGGCCAGGATCAGCTCGGTGACCACCGTCTCGATGTCCCGCTCCGGCGCAACCCCGCCGTCCACGTGGCTCACGTCCGCGTCGGTGAACACACGGACCACCTGGCAGATCGCGTCGGTCTCCCGGATGTGCGCGAGGAACTGGTTGCCCAGGCCCTGCCCCTGCGAGGCGCCGCGGACCAGGCCCGCGATGTCCACGAACCTGACCGTGGCCGGCACGATCCTGGCCGAGTCGTACAGGCTCGCCAGCGCGTCCAGCCGCAGGTCCGGGATGCCGACGATGCCGACGTTGGGCTCGATCGTCGCGAACGGGTAGTTCGACGCCAGAACGGTCGCTCTGGTCAGCGCGTTGAACAAAGTGGACTTGCCGACGTTGGGCAGGCCGACGATGCCGATGGACAGACTCACCCCGGCGAGTCTAGGCGCAACACAGCCGTCCCTCGCGCCGGGTGGAAGCACAGCCAGCGCGAGGGACGGCATCGGCCAGCCGCGGTCAGGGCAGCTGGCCTGCCTTGTTCACGAACGCCATCTTGACCAGGGCCTCGCCGTCGTAGCCGCTGGCCTTGATGCCAGGCTCCGGCCACGTCCGGTCGCCCATATAGGAGTAGCTGACCGCGCTGAGGATGATCTCAGCCGGAGCACCCTCGAACGTCCATCTGATGGCCACGCCGATGCGCCCGATCGCATCCGGCGCCCCGGAGACCACCGTGAAGCCTGGCGTCTGCGCCATCAGCCTGAACAGCGCGGCCCGCTGAGCGGGCAGCAGGTACGTCGTCTGCATGAGGTAGTCCACGCACTTGCCGAGGTCGTTGGCGAACCATCCGGGCGAGGCAGCCTGCGGAGAGCCCGGCCTGCCGGAGTTCGTCGCGCCGGTGCTGCCCGATGAGGTTCGTGGCGATGCCGTACAGCCAAGGCCTGGCATCCGGGTAGCTGGTGTCGTACCGCCGGCGCTTGCCGAACGCGGTCAGGAACGTCTCGGCGACCAGGTCACCGGCTCCCTCAGCTCCGATGCGCCTGGCCGCATACCGGTGGATTAACGGGGCGTGCCGGTCGAACAGCACGGCAAACCGCTCTGGTTCTTGCCATGAGCGCTCGATGACCTCGGCGTCGCCCGCGGCGGCCAGGGCGTCGCGTTCTGCCACCGTCATTCGTGGCCCTCGGTCATGCGTGCATCCTTCCGCTGCTAGACGTCGTCACCTGTTAATCAGCGGAACGGCCAGCAGGAGTTCGCGGCCTCGCCGGGGGCGCATTAGCCCATTTGCGGACATGCAGGCTTGAAGCGCCCCGACGGGCCCGGGCGTGTCGTGGCCAGAACTGTCGGCGAGGACTGCAAGCATGGCGAGATATGAACACGATCTCGCTGCTGGCCGGGCTTCTGCTCGGTGCCGCGCTCGGCGCGCTCATCGGTTACCTCTACGCCCGCAGCCGGGGAGCTGGCCAGACGGTGGCCGCCGAGCATTTCCAGGCGCTGGCCGGGCAGGCTCTGGACCAGAGCGGCAGGCGGTTTCTCGAGATGGCGGCGGGCCGGCTGGAGGCCGCCAACGCCAGGGCGGCCGGCGAGCTGGATACGCGCCGGGCCGCCATGGAGCACATGGTCCAGCCGCTTCGGGAAACGCTCGCCCGGGTGGAGATGCAGCTGCGTGAGAGCGACGAGGCCCGGATCCGGTCCGCGGCCGCCCTTGCCGAGCAGGTGATGGTGGCCCGGCAGAGCTCGGACGAGCTGCGCGCCCAGACCCAGGCACTGGTGACGGCG